>QHUF01000147.1 GCA_003221075.1 Gemmatimonadota bacterium | reverse complement strand
CGATGAGTAAAGGAAAGAGCCCGCGGAAGCGGAAAAGCCCGGCCAGCGACGAAGCGCAGCCACCTGCGCCCGCTCCCGTCCCTGTCCCGAGTCCTGAACGTCGTCCGGAGGTGTCGGAGGGTCGTCCCCTCGCGCTCGACGATGTGGCGCGGGTCGTTCGCCGGGTGGTTGGTGCCGTGCTCGATCTCGCGGATCGTGCCGCGGAAGTGATCAGCAAGCGCATTGAAGGTCGAGCGTAGACGCACGACGAGTCATCGCCGTGACTTGACTTCGTCCCACAACTTGTCGAGCTGTTCGAGCGACGCGCGGCCCATCTCGAGGCCGCGTTCCTCGGCGAGCTTCTCGACCTTCTCGAATCGCTGCTGGAATTTCAAGTTCGCCCGCTCGAGCGCCTGACCCGCCTCGATCCCGTGTTTGCGCGCCAGATTCACCGCGGCGAACAACAAGTCGCCGACCTCCTCTTCGATCTGCTCCCGGCGCCCCCCACGCTGCTCCTTCTCCAGCTCCGCCGTCTCTTCCTTCACCTTCGCCAGCGGGCCCGTCACATCCGGCCAATCGAACCCGATCCCCGCGGCGCGCTCCTGCAGCCGGTACGCCATGAGCAGGGGAGGGAGTGTCGGCGGCAAGCCGGCGAGCGTGCTGCGCTTACCGCCCGCGCGAGGCTCGCGCCGCTTGACGAGCTCCCAGCCGGCGTGATCATCCCGGCTGCCGCCGCCCTCGCCGAAAAGATTCGGATGGCGCCGCCACATCTTCTCCTCGAGCGTGCGCGTGACGACTTCCGCGTTGAATTGCGACCGCTCTTCCGCGATTACGATCTGAAACGCGAGATGCAGCAGTAGATCGCCGAGCTCGTCGCGCATCGCGGCGGGATCGTCGGTCTGAATGGCCTGGTCGAGCTCGAGCGCTTCCTCGACCAGATAGGGACGGAGCGTTTGCGGAGTCTGTGCGCGGTCCCATGGGCACCGCTGTCGCAACTCGCGCACGAGTCCGAGAGCACGTCCAAGCGCTGAATCGCCTTGCATTTAGCCTCCGGGCGGGGTATCATACCCGCGCCAGTGAGCGTGTCAACGAAGGGCGAGGCCTGGGTGGAAGTGGACGTGGAAGCCCTCGTCGACAACGCCCGAACGGTAGCAAAGATAGCAGGCACTCGGCTCCTCCCTGTCGTCAAAGCCAATGCGTACGGGGTCGGAGCCGTCTTAGTGTCTAAGGCCCTCGAGCCGCTCGATCCCTGGGGCTACGGCGTCGCGACGATCGAAGAAGGTGCCGAGCTGCGCGCGGCCGGCATCACGCGGCCGATCCTTGTCTTCATGCCCGCGCGCGCGCGACTGTTCGACGAGTACGACCGCCATCAGCTGACTCCGGCGCTCGGCGACGCCGGCAGCATCCTCGAATGGACCACGCGCGGCGAGCGTCCTTTCCATATCGAGATCGATACGGGGATGGGACGCGCCGGTGTGCGCTGGGATGAGATCGACGAGCTCGGCGCAGCAGTGGATACGCCGTCGCTCGAGGGGTGCTACACGCATTTCCACTCCGCCGAGCGGCGGGATGGATCATCGGAGCTGCAGCTCGAACGGTTTCTTGGCGCGGTCGCGCGCCTGCCGCGGCGGCCCGCGCTGCTGCACGCCGCGAACAGCGCCGCCGCGCTGCGGGGCCCGCAGTTCGCGCTCGATCTGGTGCGGCCAGGGATCTTCCTGTACGGCGGCGTCGCGGCCGACGATCTGCCACCGCCGCGACCCGTCGTGAGCCTGAGAGCCAGAGTGCTGAGCGTGCGGCGGATGAAAAAGGGAGAGACCGCGAGCTACGACGCGAGCTGGACCGCGCAACGGGACACCGTGATCGCGACGCTGCGATGCGGCTACGCCGATGGGCTGCGGCGGGCCGTTGCGAGCGGCGGAGGTGTCGTGCTGCTGCGTGGGAAGCGTTGTCCGATCGTTGGTCTCGTGCAGATGGACATGGCCCTGGTCGAGACGGGCCCCCTGGAAGTCCAGGTCGGCGATATCGCGACGATTGTGGGAGAAGACGCCAAGCAGCGCATCACGTTGAAAGAGGTCGCTGATTGGAGTGGTGCGGTGCAGCACGAATTCCTGACCGGACTGGGACAGCGCCTCGCGCGAGTCCCGGTGTGAAATACGGAACGGGGCGTGCGGCGATCATCGTCCTCGATGGGCTCGGCAGCGGGCCGGCGCCGGATACGGGCGAGTACGGAGATGCGGGATCAGACACGCTCGGCAACGTCGCCCGCGCCGTCGGCGGTCTGACGCTGCCCAATCTGGAAAAGCTGGGGTTGGGGATGTGTCGGGATGGATCCGGGCTCAACGGATTTGACCCCGCGGTCACGCCGAGCGCCGCATACGGCGTGGCGCGGCCGGCATCGGCCGGGAAGGACAGTACGACCGGTCATTGGGAAATCTGCGGCGTGCTGCTGAAGAAAGCGTTTCGCACGTATCCGCGCGGGTTTCCTGTTTCGGTGCTGAACGAGTTCGCGCGGCGCACCGGACGCGGTTGGCTGGGCAACAAGGCTGCTTCCGGGACCGCGATCATCGACGAGCTCGGCGCGGAGCATCAGCGGACGGGGAATTGGATCGTCTATACGTCCGCCGATTCGGTCTTTCAGGTCGCGGCGCACGAGCAGACCGTGCCGCTGGCCGAGCTGTACCAGGCGTGCACGGTCGCGCGCGAGATGCTGATCGGCGAGGACGTGGTGAGCCGGGTGATCGCGCGTCCCTTCGAAGGCAGGCCGGGGGACTACCGCCGGACGCCCCATCGCAAGGATTTTTCGCTTGCGCCGACCGGAACGACGCTGCTGGACGTCATGGCCGACGCGGGGGTCGTGAGAATCGGGATCGGCAAGGTGGACGACCTGTTCGCGGGCCGGAATATCAGCAGCGAGCACACGCCCACGAACGCCGACGCCTACCGGCGCATCGAACGGACGCTCGACACGCTCGACACGGGATTCGTCTTCGTGAACGTGATCGAATTCGACCAGACATGGGGGCACCGGAACGACGTGCCGGGGTTTCACGAGGGTCTCAAAGAGCTGGACGCGTGGATCCCGCGGCTGCTGGCGCGGCTGCAGCCGGACGACCTGGTGATGCTCACCGCCGATCACGGGAACGATCCGACGACGCCGTCGACCGATCATTCGCGCGAGGTCGTGCCGCTGCTCGTGCTGGGACCCAACGTGCATCCGGTGCCGCTCGGGACGCGTCGCACGTTCGCCGACATGGGTCAGACGGTGGGCGAGTACTTCGGCCTCCCGGCGCTGGCGGCGGGGACATCGTTTCTGAAAGACGTTGCGGCATGAAGGATCTGGTGAAACAAGCGCGCGCGGCGATGCAGCACGCCTGGGCGCCCTACAGCAACTTTCATGTGGGCGCGGCCATCGAGGCGGCGGACGGCAGTGTCTACGTGGGCTGCAACGTCGAAAGTGCGTCCTATGGGCTCACGATCTGCGCGGAGCGGATGGCGTTGGGCGCGGCGGTGGTAGGCGGCGCGCGCAAATTGAAGCGCATCGTCGTGACGACCGAGGTGGATCCGCCGGCCGCACCGTGCGGCGCCTGCCGGCAGCTGCTCGCGGAGTTTGGACTGGATCTCGACGTGATGGCGGTTGGACCCGCCACGGAAAAGCGCTGGACGTTGGCGGCGCTGTTGCCCGATGCCTTTACCAGGGAGACGTTGGATCGGTGATGCGGCGACTGGTGTTGTTGGTTCTGCTCGTAGTGGCGTGGGCCTGCACGGAGAACGCGACGTCGCCGGCCGTTTGCCCGAACTTCTGTCCGGGCGACTCGATCGTCATTCGGGATACGATCCTCACCTCGATCATCGACCGTGATTCCTCGTTCCGCGGCTACCTTCCCAGCTATGGTGCCGAGGCGATGACGGCCGCGGACGTGCCGGGCGTGATAGACAGCCGCCCCTTCTTTACGACCGACACCGTGGTCAGGCGCGTAACGCCGAAGGTGGGCGATACCACCACCGTGCCGATCAACGTCGACTCGTCCCGGGTGCGGTTCATCATCGGCCGCCGGCCCAAGAACACGACGAATCTGCGGCTGCGCCTGTTCCGGCTGCCCGTCACGGCCGACTCGACATCGGACTTTGCGTCGCTCGATCCCGATTTCACCGCAACGCCGGTGGCCACCCTCAACGTGAGCGATCTGCTGGCGCTGCCGGCGATCACCGACTCGCAAACCATCGTTCGCTGGGACAGTATCTGGGGCACTCAGCCGACTGACTCGATCCGCGTGGACGCGGCGGGACACGTCCTGCAGATGCACATCAACCCGTCCGATACCACGCGTAACACGCTCGCGGTGTACTTCAAGCTCGATACGCTACAGGCGCCGTTCAGCGTTGCCGACTCGGGTCGCAGCGCCTGGGGCGTGCGAGTCGCGGCCGACTCGTTTGCCAGCGTCATTCTCGGCGCCAGCGTTTCAGGTCAGACCATGCCGCTGATCCGCTGGTACTTCCACTACACGATTCCCGACACCGTGTCGGCGACACCGGACAGCGTCGTAACCGCGAATAGAGTCCCCACTCCGCGCTTCCACAACTTTGTCTTCAGCCCACCCACGCCGCCGCTCGACTCCAATCTGGCCGTCGGCGGTGTGCCTTCGGTGCGGTCGCTGCTGCGCGTCGCGCTGCCGGCGTTCCTGCACGACTCGATCGACGTCGTGCGGGCGACCCTCGTGCTCGTTCCCGTGAACGCGGTGCCGGGGGCGCCGAGTGATTCCTTCCAGATCCTGGCGCGCGCCATAGCTGCGGATCTCGGCGCGAAGTCTCCGCTCAGCCAGAACTCGGATCTCTCCGGAACGACGACCATACACCCCGGATCTCCGGACACGGTGCGGATCGAGCTCACCAACATGGTCCGGGCGTGGTCGCTGGATACGACCTTGGTGACGGCGTTCATCATGGGGCAGTTACCGGAGGCGACATCGTATACGGAGCTTCGGTTCTATTCGTCCCGGGCGCCGGCATTTCGGCCGGCGCTTCACGTGACGTACGTCAAGCGCTTCAGGTTCGGGGAGCTTCCGGCCGTCCGGCCGTCTGGCCGCTCAAGATTCTCAGTTTGGCATCCGAGGCCTCGGCACGCCGGGCAAATGGGAGAGTGTGCGGGCGAGGACCACCGGCGGTGCGTTCGCGCCGTTCGACGCCTTTTCGCCGCTGACGGACGCGGCGCTGGCGGACGTGCGGCACATGAGCGCGAGCGTGACGAGCGGCGCGTCGTGGCGCTCCGTCGATGCCGGTGGCCTGCAGTCGTCGCTGCGCGGGACTCGCTTCCCGGCGATGGTGATCACCGGGCCCGTCACGCGCCGCATCGTTGTGGGCGGCGGCTTCACCACTTACCTCGACCGCTCCTTCGGCGTTGTCATCCAGGACACGATCGATCTGCGCGGCGTGCAGCAGCCGATCACCGATGAAATCACGAGCGATGGCGCCGTCTCCGATCTGCGAATCGCCGTCGCCGCCCGGGTGCTCAACCGTCTCGCGCTGGGACTCGGGCTGCATCGGCTCACGGGCTCGACGCGTGTCGTCGCCAAGCGCTCCTTTGCCGACTCCTTGTACCGCACGACCACCGCGCGGGACGAAGTGGCCTATGGCGGACTGGGCGGTTCGGCGAGCCTGTTGTTCGATGTCACGCCCGACCTCCGGGTCGCCGGGTGGTTCCGTTCCGACTCCAAGCTGCGCGCCGACGTCGGCGGCAACGCCGTGGCCGAGAACGATCTGCCGCTGATGTACGGGGCGGGCGTGCAATGGCGCGCGGGGGCACGGGCGACCGTGGCGGGCACCGCAACGTGGCGCAACTGGGGGGCCGTGCAGGCCATCGCCAATTCGCACGACACGTTCAACTGGTCATTCGGCGCGGAAATCGGATCGCCGGGATCGCCGCTCCGCTTGGGCGCGCGCGGCGGGCAGCTGCCGTTCGGCGTGGGCAAGGCACCGACCGAGGTCGGATACTCGGCGGGCCTCGGCCGGCAATTCTCCGGCGGCCGCGGCCGCCTCGACATCGGTGTCGAGCGGCTGCAGCGCACGGGCTTGGGACTCAGCGAGCGCGTCTGGACGGTTCTCGTGGGGCTGACCGTGCGGCCGTGAACGTCTACTTCCACACATTCGGGTGTAAAGCCAACCAGTACGACACCGAGCGCGTGCGCGAGGCGTTCGACGCGAACGGTGCGGTCGTGGTGGATGATCCCGCACTCGCCGATCTCGCCATCATCAACTCCTGTACCGTTACGAACGAAAGCGAAGTCAAATTGCGGCGCCTGGTCCGCCATGTTGCGAACAGCAGCCACGCACAAACCATCGTGATGGGATGTGCGGCGGCGCTCGACAACGGTGTGATCGCGGCGTTGCCGTCGGTGCGCGCGGTTGTGGCGAATGCGGAACCGGGGACCGTGTTGCGCGCAGCGGGAATCGATGATGTAGGGGCGCAGCATGCTGCGCCTCCACTTGGGACCAAATCCCGTGCGTTATTGAAGATCCAGGATGGCTGCGACGAGCACTGCACCTTTTGCGCGACTACGCTCGCGCGTGGCAACAATCGGTCACGCTCAGTCGCCGAGCTCGTGGACGAGGCGCGCGCGCTGGCTGAGCACCATGCGGAGATAGTGCTGACAGGCGTGCACATCGGAACTTGGGGCCTAGGGGCTCGGGACTCGGGAGTCGTTACCCCAGGCCCGAGCCCCGAGCCCCGAGCCCCGTCGCTCGCCGGGCTCCTCGAGGCTCTCATCGCCGCCGTCCCTCAAGTGCGTTTCCGTCTCTCATCGATTGAAGCCACAGAGGTCGACGACAGGCTCGCCCGGCTCCTCATCGAAGCGCCTCGCAATCTGGCGGCGCACCTCCACGCGCCGTTGCAGTCGGGTGCGAACCGTGTGCTGAAGCGCATGGGCCGCCACTGGTACACGGCCGAGTCCTACCGGGCGCGGATCGAATGGCTCGCCGAACGCCTCCCGGTCTTCGGCCTGGGCGCCGACGTGATCGCCGGATTTCCGAGCGAAACCGACGCCGATCACCAGGCTTCACTCACGCTGTTACGGGCCTTGCCTTTCACATACCTCCACGTTTTTCCCTTCTCCGTTCGGCGGGATGCGCCGGCGGCGCGGCTGCCGGGGCAGGTCCCCCCCGACGTCATTCGCCAGCGGGCCAGGGAGCTGCGCGAGGTCGGAGAAGCGAAGGCCGCTGCGCATCGCCTGCGCCGCAGAGGGCAAACGGCTGATGGCGTAGTCACCGGCCGCCTCAAGGGCCAGGTCGAGGTGATGACGGAGGATTATCTAAGCGTCTATCTTGTTACGGACCTGTGGGACGGGCGTCCCCGCTTCGAGGTGACGGTCAACTAGCGATGCGCCGCGTGTACATCGAGACCTACGGCTGTCAGATGAACGTCTCGGACTCCGAGCTGATGTTCGGCGTCCTGGGCCGTGAGGGCTACGTGCGCACGGACGATCCCGCCGAGGCGGACGTGCTGCTCGTGAACACCTGTGCGGTGCGCGATCACGCGGAGCAACGGGTTCTGGGACGCATGGGAGAGCTGAAACGCTACAAGCGCCCAGGTGACGTGCTGGGTGTGGTGGGCTGTATGGCGCAGCGGCTCGGCCCCAAACTGCTCGAGCGTGTGCCGCAGGTCGATCTCGTGATCGGCCCTGACGGTTATCGTGGCTTGCCCGAGCTGATTGCGCAGGCCAGGATCGGCCAGCGCGCGGCGGACGTCGAGTTCAAGGGATGGGAACACTACGAGGACGTTCCTCCGGTCCGCGACAATCCGATCTCGGCGTTCGTCACGGTGCAACGTGGCTGCGATTATCGGTGCACCTTCTGCATCGTTCCGATGACGCGCGGGCCCGAGCGCAGCCGCAAATTGGCCGACGTCGTGCATGAGGTCGTAAACCTCGCGGGCAACGGCACGACGGAGGTCACGCTGCTTGGCCAGACCGTCAACAGCTATCACGATGGCGAGCACGATTTCGCCGACCTGCTCCGCGCGGTGGGCGGCGTGGTCGGGATCCGGCGCGTGCGTTTCACGTCGCCGTATCCGACCGACTTCTCGCCACCTGTGCTCGCGGCAATGGCCGAGACGCCGGCGGTGTGCGAGCACGTTCATCTGCCGGTGCAGAGCGGCAGCTCGCGCACGCTCAAGCGCATGCTGCGCCGCTACAACCGGGACCGCTATCTCGAGGTCGTGGCAGCGCTGCGCGCGGCCGTGCCGGGCATTTCGCTCTCGACCGACATCATTGTGGGATTCCCGGGCGAGACCGAAGAGGAGTTCCAGGAAACACTGTCGCTGGTGGAGCAGGTCCGGTTCGACGACGCCTACACGTTCAAATACTCGGTCCGCGAGGGAACGCCCGCCGTGCGGATCAAGGATCACGTGGCCGAAGAGATCAAGACCGAGCGGATCGGCCGGCTCATCGCGCTGGTGCGGGGCGTCGCGAAGCAGAAGAACATCGGGCTCATCGGGTCGACGCACGAAGTGTTGGTCGAGGGACAAGCGAGGCGCGGCGCGTTGCTACAAGCGCGTACGCGCACCAACAAGATCGCGCTGCTGGACGGGCCGGCGGAGTGGATCGGGACTTACCGGCGGGTGCGGTTCACCGGAACGACGGGATCGACATTCACCGCTGTCACCGCCGTTCCCCCTCTCCACACCGTGGAGAGGGGGACAGGGGGTGAGGCATGGCAGTAACCAACCTGACGTTGGAAGTCGTGCAGCGAGAATACAAAAGCCTGCGCGACGGGTTTCCGAAGTTCTGTGGTTGCGACACCTGTCGCAGCGACGTGCTGGTCTTTGCCCTGAATCACTTGACCCCGCACTACGTCTCGACCCGCCAGGGCGAGATCCTCACCGAGCTGTCGCTCGCGAGCGATGGGGAGAAGGCCAAACTCGACGTCGCGCTGCTGGAGGCTTTCAAAAAGGTAGCCCTCGCGCCGCGCTGCGGAGCAAAACCCACGCAGTTGTAAACTAGGTCGGCGGTGCGCCCGCCGATCCTCTATCTCACCCTAGCATTCGCCGCCGGCCTCGCGACGGCGTTGAATGCGTACGCCGTGCGCAGTGCGCCGTACGCCGGACTGCTGGTTCTGGTCGGCACGGCCGTGCTGGTTCGCCGGGCGCCACTTGGCGCGGCAGTGGGCCTGATGTTCGTCGCCGGTTTGTTGTGGGGCGGGAGCGCGCTGCGTGAACAGCGCGCCTCATGCGTCGGCGAGTGGGGTGCCCCGGGGCCGCGCCCCGGGGCTAACGAAACCCGCTCCGTCATTGTCCAGCTCACCGACCCCGTCTCAGCGACTGGCGGTGTCGCCGAAGGTGTCGTCCGCGCCGGTCCCTGTGGCGGCGCGCTCACCATTCGGTGGCCGGAGGGGCATCCGGCGCACGGCGGCACGACCTGGGTCGTCGCAGGACGATTTCTCGGTGCAAGCGGGCGCGGCATTCTCGTCGCCCGGCGGGTGCGCCAGCTCGACGCGGTTCCGCACGGACGTGGCGCGCTGCGCGACCGCGTCGCCGAGCGCAGCCGGCGATTGTTCGGCACCCGCGCGCCGCTGGTGGACGCGCTCGTCATCGCGCGGCGTGCGGAGCTCGACGCCGAGCTGCGCGAGCGCTACACCCGCTCGGGGCTTGCGCACCTCCTCTCGATCTCGGGACTGCACGTCGGGTTCTTCGCCGCGTGGCTGAACGTGCTCCTCATGCGGCTGCGGCTCGGCCCGCGGGCGCGCTTCGTGGCGGGGACCGTCGTCATGCTCATGTACGTCTGGGTGCTCGGCTTTCCCGCACCCGCGGCCCGCTCGGCGGCGATGCTCGTGGCGCTCGACGTCGCGAAGCTGCGCCAGCGCGTGGTCGCACCGCGGGGACTGGTCGCGCTCGCCGCACTTTGCGTCATGCTCGGCGATCCCTGGGCAGTGCAGTCGGTCGGCGCGTGGCTGTCGGTGGCCGCGGTCGCCGCGGTGATTTGGGCTGGGCGGGCGACCGAGCGCTTGCCCAGGACAGTCCGGCTGCTCGCGCCTGCCGCGGCGGCGACGCTGCTTACCGCGCCCATCACGGCCTACACGTTTGGCACCGTCGCCCCGATCGGCGTGGTCGCGAACCTCGCCGCCATTCCGCTCGCGGGCCTGGCTGTGCCGGGACTCATGGTCGCATTGCTGCTGTCCTCCAGCTGGCTCGCGGCCGGCGCGGGACTGTGTCTGGCGTTGCTCGACGTCGTCGCCAGGGCGGCCGCCGCGCTCCCCGGCGGCCACTTCATCATGATTGCCGGCCCGCGCGCTGCGGCCTTTTGGCTGGGAATCCTGGTGGTCGCTTGGTGGCTGTGGAACTCACCTCGCCGCCGGTGGCTGGTCGCCGCGCGGGTTGGGTTCGTCGCCACGCTCATCTCGTGGACCACGCTTTTCCACGCCTTTACACGCCTTTCAGACTGTCATTGTCTCACCGTAAGTTTCCTTGACGTCGGCCAGGGTGACGCGATCGCGTTGCGCAGTCCGGCGGGGCGGTGGCTCCTGATCGATGGCGGGCCCCGGGGACCACAGGGAGATGCCGGCCGCCGGGTCGTGGTGCCGTTCCTGCGTGCGGCAGGTGTTACGCGGCTGGCGGCGATCGTGGCCACGCACGCCCATCTCGATCATTTCGGCGGTTTGCCTGCCGTGCTCGACGCGTTCGATCCGGCCTTTGTCCTCGAGCCGGGGCAGCCGGTGCCCGATGCGGGCTATCTTGGATTCCTCAGCGCCGTCGAGAGCGATGGCGCCGAGTGGCGTCCGGCCCGCCGGGGCGATCGGTTGGAGCTGGACGGCGTCACGATCGACGTGTTGAGTCCGGACTCGGCCTGGGCGGCGAGTCAGACGGACATCAATGAGGAATCGGTCGTACTGCTCGTCACTTATGGGAGCACGCGGCTGCTCCTCGCGGGTGACGCCGGTGTTCCGACCGAGGCGCATCTAGCGGGCCAGGTGGGACGGGTGACGCTGCTCAAGGTCGGGCATCATGGCTCTCGGGGCGCCACGTCCGACCGCTGGCTCGATGAGCTGCAGCCGGCCGAGGCGGTCATCAGCGTGGGCGCGAAGAACCGCTACGGACATCCCGCGCCGGAGACACTGGCGCGTTTGCGAGGACATGGAGTCACCGTGCTCCGCACCGATGAGCGGGGCACGATCACCTTCACCGTCTCGAGTCATGGCACGCTCGCAATCACCGACGTCCGTCATCACGATTGAGCGATTCATCATGGAGCAGGAGCGGCTCCACCCTGAAGCGACCGGGGAGCTCTCCAACCTGCTCTATGATCTGTGTCTGGCCGCGAAGATCATTTCGCGGCAGGTGCGGCGCGCCGGGCTCACCGACATCCTCGGCGAAGTCGGCGCGATCAACGTCCAGGGCGAGGTGCAGCAGAAACTGGACGTATTCGCCAACGAGACCGTCCGGCACGCCGTCGAGCACACGGGCCGGGTGTGCGTCGTCGCATCCGAAGAAGACGAGCACCCGATCCCCGTGCAGGTGCGCGAGGACCGGCGTGGTGGCAAGTACGTGCTCATGTATGATCCGCTCGATGGCTCGACCAACATCGGCGTCAACGTGTCGATCGGCACGATCTTTTCGATTCATCGGCGCAGCGCCACGAAGAAAGGTCCGGGTACGCTCGCCGACTGTCTGCAGAAGGGCCGCGCGCAGGTGGCCGCCGGCTACATCCTGTACGGCTCCAGCACGATGCTCGTCTACACGACGGGGCAGGGCGTCCACGGCTTCACGCTCGATCCCACCATCGGCGAGTTTCTGCTGTCACACCCCGACATCCGGTCGCCCGACGTGGGCCAGTACTACAG
>QHUF01000212.1 GCA_003221075.1 Gemmatimonadota bacterium | reverse complement strand
CAAGAATCAGCCCCCGCTCGTTCCGAATCGAGCGAGGGCTGGAGGCCGCGCGCGTGAGACTCACATCGTGTGCTCGTGCCCCTCACGCTGCTCCATGGCGTTCACCCACGCATCGACCCTTTGGCGCTGTGCATCCGTGAGCGCGGCTCTCGCTTGTGCCGACGCGGACAGCATCGCCCAATGCGCTTTGCCCATCGCGGCGTGAACTGCATCGAAATGCATGCGAAGCGCATTGGAATCGGGCGACGCAGCCTGAAATGCCACCGAGAGCGCGGCCATGTGTGCCTTCATGTCGGCAGCGGCCGCGTCGTGCGCCGATTTCGCCGACGTCTGAATCGCGGTGAGTCTGGTGATCTGATCCGGAGTGAGCTTGAGGGAGTCTTTGCGCGACAGGAGATGCTCCGGGTTGTACGCCATGGCGCGCATCATGGGAGCCATCATTTCGCGCATCATCGGCATCATGTCGTCCATCTCGCCATGCTCGCCGCGCTGCCCCATCATGCCCACACGTGGCCGCTGTGCCGGATGTCGCGCGTGTGTCGTGTCCTGCGCCCCGAGTGGGGCACCGATACAGCAGAGACTGATCGTGATGAGTCCCAACGCTTTCATACAATTTCCTCTTGTGGAATAGCGTACACGCTCAAGGCACCGCAGCCCCATGGCAGACGGTGCACATCGCGAAACTCTTGCGGCGCATCCGGGCACCATCGAAGCCCGGACCGTGCGGATTGAATCGACGGCCACCCACCGCTGAATGGCACGTCAGACAGTCGCGTTCCACGTGGCAGCTCACGCACGACTCGAGGCCCTGGCGGGCCGCCTGTCCATGTCCGGCCACGAAGAACGGTCGCGCGTCGTGGTACCCTGACCGCAGGACGCCTGATGCGACTAATCCCGCGCGGGCGTGACAACTGCTACAGAATACGCCGACGTTGTGGCAATCGCTGCAGGACGCCTCACGGGCGTACGCGGATGCGGGGTGCCGCGCCAGGAATCCATCCGCGTGATACCCGGCGCCGCGCGCGGCGCTGGGACGATGGCATTCCAGGCAATCAGCGCGAACGTGACAGCTCGTGCAGCTGGTCGTCGATGCTGCCGCCACGGTCGCGTGCCGGTCGGCAAAGTTGTCACCGTGCGCGGCCGGCGCCGCTCGCGCGACGATTGCCGTCGATCGGGGATCGGATGCCAACCACGTGATCGCGCGTGGCGGCGCCGAGCCGGCGTGACACTGGTAGCAGAACTCCTGCGCGTGACACGTGGCACATGCGGTTCCTACCGTCTGGCGAGAAACGGCGCCGTGACCGCTGCGGCTGAGAAAGTCAGGTGCGGCATGCGACGGCGGCGCGGGGATTTTGGCGATGTCCTGCCGAGAGAAGGACGCGGCACGGGCGAGGGGGACATGGCAGGTGGCGCACGCGGTATCGGGCGCCGCCACGTGCGCGGTGCGAATGCCGTGACAATCCAGGCAGCGTTGGACGACCGGCGCACGCACCGCCATGCGTGGCTCGCCGGCCAGCGTGTGACACACCGCGCAAGACGGCGACTTGTCCTTGGCCTTCGCCGCATGGCCTAGGTGATCGAACCGAAGGTTGCTCCGTCGCGGTGAAGTTGGCGGACGCCACACAACGGTCTTCTCAATCGTCCCGTCGTGGCAAGTCGTACACGAGACCGGATCGGGCCAGAGCGACTCTCCTTTTGTCGCGACGCCGGCGTGACATGACGTGCACGAGGGGAAGAGGGCCTTGTGCTTTGGGTGATCGAAGCCTTGCCCCGGCTGCTGGAACAGCGTGAGGACGAGGAAGCCCGTGATGATCATCGCCGGACGGCCGGCGGGAGGCGGCCCAAGTCGTCGCCGCTTCCCATGGCGAAGACCGCGCGCACGGTGGCGCGCCATTGGCCCCAATCGATGGCCGCAGGATCGGGTCTGCGACGATCCTCCGCATATCGGACGGCGCCCAGCTCCAAGCGGACGCTGGGACTTACGTCGTACCGCGTATCGACTCCATAGAGATGGAGGACCGATTCACTGAAGCGCAGCTCCAATGGGCGATCCATCGCCGCGCCGTGCAGGCTGACCGCGTACGGGCCGGCTGCGGGAGCAAAGGTGACGCTCGCGCTCGTCCCGACGGACGCGGCGCCGGGGCCGAACTCGCGGGTGTAGCCGGCATCGAACGTCCACGAGGGAGCTGGCGAGGCAGTCATGCCGAGCTCGCCGCGCCATCCCGACTGCTCCACGCGGACGAGCGGTGTGGAGACGTCGGCGTCGCTGAACCGATAGTGTTCGCCCCGGGCACGCACCTGCACCTGTGGCAACGCCCGAATCGATACTTGCCCCTGCACCGCCGTGTACGGCACCGGACTAAACGCGCCCCAGATCGTCCAGAGATCGAAGTGCGGGCGATAGCGGCGGACGCCGAATGCGCCGCTCACCGCGCGTGCCGTGTAGCCGAGCGTTGCCTCGGCGCTGCCCCACCATCCTGCGGCAAGGTCGTAGTCGGCGCCGGCGCCTAGACTCCATCCGGCCGCCGGCCGGGCGACGCCCGCAAAACCCATGCGCTCCGATACGAAATAGTCGGACGCCGGATCCACCTCGCGGAGGTACTCGGCTCGAACGTCGCCGAGCCGCCCCGACCATCCTGCTTCGGCGCCCAGAAGCAGCTGGCGGTTGCTGGGCTGAAAATCGGCGATCGGGTTCAGGGCCGGGCTGGTCACCGGCAACGCCACACCACGCGCGAGCCCCCATCCTCCGTAAAGCGAGACATCCAGCCCGTGGCGCCCGTCGCGCACGGTGATGCTCGCGCCATCGAAGCCAATCATGCCGAGGCGGTTGCTGTTCAGCTGGCGGCCGGCGCGGGCCGTGAGCCGCTCGACGCTGTACTCGGCATAGGCCGTGAGGAGCTGAAGCGCGGGATCGGTTCCCGGCCACGCGTTGCTGCCGGTGAAGTCGACGGCGGCGCGCGCCGTCGCATGCGCACTCAGACCGCGCACGCCGAAGCCCCACAGCGACGCATCAGCCGTCGAGACGAATGGCGCACCGCGCTGCACCGCGCCCGGCCGGAAGAACAGGCAGTAGGGGGCACCGCTCGGGCAGCGCACCGCGAAGCCGTCCGGCGTCGTGGGGCCGCCACCAGGCCCGGCGACGGTATCGGTGACGGGAATACTATCGAGCTGGACACCGCGATAGCCGACCGTCTGAAAGCGGCCGTCGAGCCGCAGCCGATATCCCTGCGCCGCGAGCGGCGAAGCGAATAGCACGAGGAGGACGAGGACGTGCTTCACGCGCCCGCCTTGCGAAGGTGCGCACGGTAGGCTTCGGGCGTCTCCAGGAAATGGCAGGTCGTGCACTCCCGCGGTGCATAATGCTCCCGCTGCGGCGCGTGGCAGGTGAGGCACAGGCCGCGATCGGGGACAAGGCGCGCGACCGTCGCCTCGCGATGGCAGGCATCGCACGACACGTGCGCGTTTACCGAATCCGCATGGGCTGCCCGGATGCCACCGCCGCTGTGGCAGCCCGCGCAGTCGCGCCGCGCGGTGTGGTGATCTTCATGGCAGGCGGTACAGGTCTTTACGGGTGGTGCCGGCTCCAGCGTGACCGCGGCCTCGTGGCACGTCGTACAGCGGATCTGCTCATGCGTCGCGTGCGCAAACGTGACGGTCCGCGCCCGCGCCGGATGATCGGCAACCGCAACGGTGATGCTCTCGGTGTGAGGCGAAGCCAAGTCACCAGGCGCATGGCAACTGGAGCAGGTGCTCGTGGCCGGTGCCTGATGGTGGCAGATCTGACAGCCGCGCGGGGGCACGAATGTGAGGCTCGCGTTGGCGCGGCGAGTGACGTGACAGGTGAGACAGGCGAGTTGTTTGTGGCGTTCGTGGGGAAAGGAGTCGATGGGGGCCGGGAGACGGGAGCCGGGAGCCGGGGCTGCGCGTGGAGGGTTTGCGTCACCCTTGCCTTTCCCTTCCGGTTCAGCGTTCTGGATCAGCGAGACACGCCGCAGGGCGCGCGTCGTGTCGAAGGCCTGCGGCGGGTGAACGCGGCCGTGCGACCGGTCCCGCACCGCAGCATGACACCCCGCACAGTCGCTCGCATCGACTTTCGCTCCGTGCGGTTGGTGGCACAGCGTGCATTGCTGCGCCACGCCCGCGTGCGGCTTGCCCGTATGGAACGGCTCGTTGCGCCAGTCGGCGTGACAGCCGGCGGACGCGCAGCTCTTCAAGGCATCGGCCGGGCGCGTCTGCGCGTGCGGGTTATGGCACATCCCGCACGTCTCGCGGTGCGGGTCGCGCGCGGGATCGAAGTCCGCGAGCTTGGCCCGCATTTCGTGGCACCCCAGGCACTCATGGGCGCCGGGGCGGAGGGTTCCGGCCGCAGAATCGCGCGTCGCGAGCAGCGGGACGTCGGCCGTAAACTGATGACACGCGATGCAGTGGAAGCCCGTCTGCCCGGCCATTTTGCCGAGCCGGATTTCAGTCCCGATGTGGCAGCCCGATTGGCCGCAGGTCGAATCGACGGGCACAAAGCGGTGGACCTCGAGGCCGTGGCAGGTCGTGCATTGCACGTTGCGCAGCGCGCTAGAGTCCGACTCGAGATGGACGCGATGCCCCGCCGTTGTCGCGATCCGCTTCCACTTGTCCTTTTCGCGGTCGCCCTGCACGTGGCAGCCGGCGCACACGCGCGTCGGCACTTTGGAATGCATCTGGATCTTTTCGGGGCGATCGGCGACCCAGAGGTAGAGCTGGCGCGTGCTGGCGAAGATCGACTGTTGATGGCACGCATGGCAGCTCAGCGAATCATGTTTGGAGCCGGTGAAGCGCTGAAACGGGCCCTTCATGATGTGGCAGCCGGTGCAGAAGGCATTGTCGTGCTGCATGTAATTCCAGCTGATGCTGCCGAATCCGGCCGCACCCAGGACGACCACCGCCGCCGTCGCCGCGAGGCCGATCTTCACGCCGCGCTGTCGCGTTTTGACCCAACTGATGATCTGGAACCGACGACGCCAGAGAAAGACGAGGAGCCACGCGGCAATCGCGAGGCCAATGAAAAAGCCTCCGATCTGAAACCATTGCGGGAGGTTGAAGAAGAAGCGCAGCACCGCGGCCACGCCGCCCGGCAAGGGCGGCGGGCCGACGGCGGTTTGCTGGAGAATCAACACCCGCTACTTATTGGCCGGCCCCTGCCCGCACCCGTAATTTCGGCGGCGGCGTCGCCTGAACCCGCAGATCCACGGGCGGGCTCGGCAGCCCGTACGTCGAATGCAGCGAAGCGATCGAAGATGTCAGGAGCGCCTCGAGCAGGAACGGGTTGTGAACGCCGTTACCGGACGCCATGTGCGTTGCGAAGGTCCGATTCAAGACCTTCCCGCTCAGGAAATACGGGCGGTCTTCCGTCGCGGCAAGGGCCGCATTCCACAGCGTGCCCTTCGCGACGGTCGTGATATTATTGCCAAAGAAGATTGCCGCCGTATCCGCCGCGGTCGCACCGGGTCGCATGGCTCGCGCCACCAGCTGCGGGATGAGACCGACGTCCGTCGAATCGATGATGCCGTTCGCGTTGTTATCGGTCCAAATCTGATCGAGCAGGTTGTTCAGCCGGCCTTTGAAGGTGACATACGCGTTCTTGGCGACCGCAGCACTGCTATGGCATCCACTATTCGAGCAAGCCACGAAACTGTGGACCGTATCCGGTGCCACAGCTTTGGAGCACGGCATCGGAACGCCGGTGGCGTCGGGACAAGGGATTGCGTCGAACGTGTGGCCCACACTCTGGAACGAGAACTGGCCCGTCAGCTTGTCTGTGACCGTGGTGCGCACCACGTGACACGTGGCGCACAGCCGGGGGTTGGCCGCGGTCCCGTGGCTGCTGACGATCTGATTCGTATCGTAGGCAAAGTCCGGTGGAATCCAGCCCACGTTCTCACCCAGGAGCAGCAATCCCTGTGCGCCGTGCGCGCCACGCGCGGTCGCCCCGGGTGCTGCCGCGACGCTCCAGGGGGGAACGCCGCTGCGGGAATGGCACGTCACACACAACTGATCGCGCGTCGGTGTGGACAGCGGCGCGCGTAGCTGTTTCTCATTGGGGGAGCCATGGGGGTTGTGGCACGTCACGCAGCCAATCCGCTCCGGCGTTGCGCTCGCCTTCTCCACGTAGTTGGCGTTTTCCCCGAATTTGATGGCCATTGCGGTCCGGCCTTCGTGACACGGTGCGCAGCTCGCGTTGGTCGCGGCTGCCGCAAATCCGGGTCCCGACCCGTGCGCCGATTCCTTCCACTCCTCCACGAACGGCGAATGGACGCCCGTGTGGCAGCCGCTGCACGAGTTCACGACGCCAGTATCGGCGTGCATGCGCGCCAGCGGATGATTCGCGGCGATGTCAGGGTTCTCGACATGGGTGAAGCCGGGCCCGTGACAGCTTTCGCACTGCACGTCGTGATAGCCCGAATCGGGCACCGTCGAGTACCCCGCTGGGTGGCCGATCGCGTTCCCGAGCTCCGAGACCGTGTGGCACTTATTGCAGGACGCGACGGCATGTCCCGATCCTTGCAGTTCGGCCCACGCACTGGCGTGCCTGGTCGTCTTCCACTGACCCTGGAGACCTACGTGGCAATTGCCGCAGGTCGTCTGCTTGGTCGAGACCGTGAAATAGCCGAGGAATCCATTCAGGCTGTCGGGAGGCGGATTGAAGGCGGGCCGATCGCGGAAGACGATCTTCGTGTCAGTACACGCGCCGAGCGCGATCA
>QHUF01000211.1 GCA_003221075.1 Gemmatimonadota bacterium | reverse complement strand
CGCCCGCTCGACGCGGATCGAGAGTCTGCGCGAGCTGTTCGCGGCGCTCGGCTATGAAGCAGCCTGGGAGCCGGTGCCCGTGCAGGCATGGCTGGGTGAGACAACGAACATCGCTCGTGCCGCGCTGATCGCGCGGCACGGCGCATTTCGGGTCTTTGCGCTCGAGGCTGCCGCTCCCGAGGAGGCGGCGCGCGCCGCGGCACGGCGACTCTCCGCCGGAGCCGAGCGCGGCCTCGCCTGTGCACTGGGGGGGCAGCCACTCCGACTCGTTTGCGCGGCCGGTCCCGTCGCAGTGCGTATGGCGAGCATTCAGCTCGCGAATCCGCCCGGCTCGTCCCTGGCCACGCTCGAACGGCTCGCCCCGGCAAAAGCAGAATCGGCGCTCGCGCTCTCGCTGCGGATCGGCGAGGTGCTGGCGAGCGAGGGCGTCACGCCACGGTTCTTCCGTGCCTTCAGGCACACGCTCGACAACCTCACCGAGCGGCTCCCGACCCCACGATCGCGGGTGGACCGTCACGCCTTGACGCTCACGGCACTCACGCGCGTGCTGTTCCTCTATTTCATCCAATCGAAGGGTTGGCTCAACGGCGATACCCGATACGTTGCGCACCTGCTCGATCGGGCGGTCACCCGCCGGCGCCACTTTCACCGCTCCTTTCTCAACGCGCTCTGTTTCGGAGCGTTGAATCGGGCGCCCGCGGAGCGCGGCGCAGTCGCTCGGGGCTTGGGCGAGATCCCATTCCTCAACGGCGGGCTGTTCGAGCCCTCGGCGCTGGAGCGGCGGCACGGCCCGGCGGTCTGGGGCAACAGCGAGTGGCGCGATGCGTTCGACGAGCTGTTCGAGCGTTTTCACTTTTCTGTCCGCGAACATGATGCCGGCGAATTCGTCGCGCCCGACATGCTCGGCCGCGTGTTCGAAGGCGTCATGGACCCCGACGAACGGCGGACCAGCGGGAGCTACTATACGCCGGCCTTTCTCGTGCGTGAGATGGTCCGAGCGGGGCTCGAGGCCGCGCTCACCCATCGTTTCGGGATTCCCCCGACTGCCGCTGCCCGGTGGGTGCACGAAGGCGTCGCGCCGCGTCCCGCTCCCGACCTGCGCGGGCTAACGGTGCTCGACCCGGCCGCGGGATCGGGTGCGTTCTTGCTCGGAGCACTCGACGAGGTGGTGAGCCTTCGGCGCGCGGCCGGCGACGGGCCGGCGCTGGCCGTCAAGCGCGACGTACTGGCGCGCTCGTTGTTCGGCGTAGATCTGACACCCACAGCCGTGCGCCTCACCGAGCTGCGATTGTGGCTCGCGCTCGTCGCCGAGGAGGATGGTGCCGATGTGACCCGGATTGCGCCGCTGCCCAACCTCGACGGGCATGTCCTCCAGGGTGACGCGCTCCTCGATCCACTGATGATGGCGGCATCCCTCGGCGGCCGCGCCTTTCGGGGGAGCGCCGCCGAAGTACGGCGACTCGCCGCAGCGCGTCGCACACACTTCTCCCTCGCAGGTCTAGCGAAGCGTTCTGCCCAGGCGGAGTTGAGCCGCGCGGAAACCGCGCTCGCGCGGAAGCTCCTGGACGATGGGTGCGCGGCGCTGGAATCGGCAATCGCCGAGCTAGTCGATGCCGGCCGCAATCGCGACCTATTCGGCCGGAGGCGTGGCCTCGACGTCGAGCAGCGGCTGCGGCTCGCGCGGCTGCGGCAGAGCATGCGGGACCTCCGAACCGCGCGGCGGAAACTGCGTCTCGAAGGCGCCGCGCCGTTCTTCTCGTTCGAGTCCCATTTCGCGGATGTGATGGTTCACGGGGGGTTCGACCTCGTGACCGGGAACCCGCCCTGGGTACGGGCCGAGCGGCTGGCGCCGCGCGTGCGCGAAACGCTCGCGGCGCGCTACACCTGTTGGCGTCCGTCCGCGACACGCGGTTTTGCCCATTTGCCCGATCTTGCCGTTGCCTTCGCCGAGCGTGCCTTCGAGCTCACCCGCCCGGGCGGTGTCGTGGCGCTGTTGATTCCGGCAAAACTGGCAACCAGCGGTTACGCCGAACCCTTGCGCCGGCGGCTCAGCCACAGTGCACGGATCGAACGTGCGTCCCTTCTGCCGGAGCCGGTGGCCCGGAGCTTTGGAGCGGCGGTATACCCGATGGCGTTGGTCGCGGCGCGAGCTGATCCCACCGGGATGGAGCTGGCAGCCACCGCGTTGGGTCCCAAGCCCGCGGCACCGTCAGTCTCTCAACGGCAGCTGCAGCGCGACGGTCCCTGGATCCTAGCGCCGGCTGCGGAGCGGGTGAGCCGGCGAGTGCGCGCCCAGTTTCCCACCGTCGGCGATCACTGGAGGCCGCAGCTCGGTGTGAAGACAGGCGCCGACGATCTCTTCCTGCTCGATCGCGAGTGTTCAGGTTCGCGACCGGCGGTCCGGGGGCGGGACGTCACGGCCTGGCGCTGCCGGCCGCGCCGCTACGTACTCTGGACCCACGGCACCGACGGCCTGCCGCTGGCGCGCCTGCCGAGCGAGCTCAGTGAGCGTCTCTCACGCCATGAAGAGCGTTTGCGCCGGCGAGCGGACTACCGAGCGGGGCCACCGTGGCAGCTGTTCCGTACCGGCCTCGGGTTCGCCGCGCATCGTGTGGTGTGGCCCGACCTCGGCCGTCGCCTCACCGCGGCGGTCCCGGCCGCGGAGCTGGTGCCGCTCAATACCGTCTACGGCATCGCCACCCGGGACGCCCTCGACGCCGCGGCGTTGGCCGCGCTGTTCAATTCCTGCTGGCTCACCGCCCTGGCCCGCCTCGTCGCCGATCCTGCGCGCGGCGGCTTCCGCCGCTTCAACGCCCGCGTGGTGCGTGGCTTGCCGGTACCGGCCCCTGGGGCGGTTTGGGCAGAGCTCGCCCGCCGCGGCCAGTGCTCCGAGCCCGCTGACGACCTCGTCGCTGACGCTTTACACCTCGATGCCGCCGACCGTCGCGCGCTGGCCGCGGATTCTCTCTGAGCACCTCGTTCCGGTTGTTGAGCCTCTCACCGTCGCGCTCGAGCCGACGGCGGAGGCGGCGCCGGGCGCGGTCGTCGCCAGCGCGGCGCGGGCCCTGCTCGACGGCGCGCCTCTGGCGTCGATCGCGACGTCGTCCGCCACCTGGCCGGCATGGCTCGCGCCGCACCAAGTCCCCGCCGCAGAGCGGCTGACCACGATCATGGCACGGCATGGCGGGGCATTGCTCGCCGATGCAGTGGGCTTGGGTAAGTCGTACGTCGCGCTCGCCGTTGCGCTCGCCCGTCAGGAGCCCTTTTCGCTCGTCGTCCCCGCCGTGCTCGTCTCGCAGTGGCGCGATTTGCTGGACCGATTCGCCGTGGCAGACACCCCAATCACTACTCACGAGTCACTGAGTGTCTCGACCGTCAGACCGTCCGGCCGTCCGACCGTCATCGTCGACGAGGCCCATCGGTTTCGAAACCCCGACACGAACCGGTATCGTGCGCTGGCGCGCCTCGTTGTCGGCAGCCGCGTGCTCCTCGTGACCGCGACGCCAATCCACAACTGCGTATCGGATCTGCTCCATGTGCTTCGGCTGTTTCTACGCGATCATGCGCTCGCGGCGTTGGGCCTTCCATCGCTCCGAAACGCCGCGCGGCGCGAAGCCGACCGGTCGCTGGCGAACGCCGCCGTGTCTCGGGTCATCGTGGCGCGCTCGCGCGAGCGCGTGCGCGCGGGCTATGACGGCGGACCGGTGAGCATGGTGTTCCCGCGCTCGACCACCGAAACGCTGCGTGCCGGACCGGGCTCGGAGGCCTTGATTTCCGATCTCGTAGCCGGAGTCGCGCGGTTGCGCGCGGGCGCCGGTGCGGCGCCCCTGCTCCGTCTGATGTTGCTCCGGCGCCTCGGGTCGAGTCTGTCCGCCTTCCGGACCGCGCTGACGCGTCACGACGCGTACCTCGACCTCGCGGCTCGCGCGGCAACAGAGGGTCGTGCTCTCACCCCGCGCGAGTTCCAGCGGTGCTTTCCGCGTGCCGCGGAGTCCGACATTCAGCTGATCCTGTTTCCGCTCTTGCTCGACCAGGGGAGCGCTGGTGCCGTGTCGTTCGCCGACGATCGCCGCATCCTCGCCCGACTGCGCGAGCTGTTAGCACGCGCGCCCGCACTCGATCCGAAGGCGGACGCGCTGGAAGCGTTGCTCACGGCGCGGCCGGCGAAGACCGTCGTCTTCACCGATGCCCAGCCGACCGCGCGGTATCTGCTGCAGCGGCTCCGGCACCGCCGGGTGGCCGCGGTGTTTGGTCACGTCGGCCGTTTTGCATCTGGAGAGGCGCCGAGGCAGGAGGTGTTGCGCGCCTTCGCGCCTCGAGCACAGGGTGGCACTCGGCCCGTCGCGGCACTGGCCACCGATGTGCTGATCGCAACCGACCTCTTGAGCGAGGGGCTCAACCTTCAGGATGCCCAGCGCGTCGTGCATTACGACCTGCCGTGGAGTCCCGCGCGACTGGCACAACGCGTCGGCAGAATCGACCGGCTGGGCTCGTCGCATGACTCGATTACGACCGTCACATTCCTTCCGCCGGCACCGCTGGCCCGCGCGCTTGCAATGGAGGAGCGCCTCGCGAGGAAGGTCAGGGCCCAGCAGGTCGCCGGCACCGACGGCCGCCTGGACTGGTGCGATCAGCTGGCGCCACTCGCCTCCCGCTCAGACAATGCTCCCGCGGGCTCCTGCACAGCGATTCGGGGAGACCAACCATGCGCCGTCGTGGTGGTTCGTATCGGGAAGGTGGTCGAGGCGCTGGTCGTCGAAGGAGAATCGGTGCGCGCCAATCCGGCCGCGGCGGCTCGAATCCTCGCGGCCGTCGGTGGCGCAGAGCCGGCCGTCGTCGATCGCACCTCGCTGCAGCGGGCGCTCGACAGGGCCGCTCCCCTGATCCGATCACGCCTGGCGGCGGTTCAGGACGCGCGCTGGCGGGCGACCGACCGAGATCGGTTCGCGCGGCGGCTCATTCCCTGGGTGCTCTCGGCTGCGCGACGCGCCGCCCGTCGTGGGGATGGGGCGCTGCTCAGCGCGCTCGATGCGTTGGTGTCACGACTGGCGTCGGGAATGACGGCGGGTGAAGAGCTGTTGCTCGATGACTTGCTGTCGCGGACTCAGCCGCTGCTTGTAGACGACCTGCTGGCGTGGCATCACGCGCTGGCGCCGGTCGATACGGGAGACTCTACCAACAGCGTCGAGCTTGTCGCCGTTTTGATGGTTGTCGCGAGATCCTAGTCGCGGCCCCAGTGGCAGACGGGCTCACCAACCGGGAGGCTATCACCGGCGGAACGGCCCGCCGCAATCACGCATCGACCGGCCCAGGCATCGTGCCGGCCTTCCGCGAGAAAGCCGTCGGCTCCCGCCTCGAGAATACCGATCTCGATGCCCTGCGTCTCGGCGCTCGGATGCCAGACGCGCGCGACTTCGCTCGTGTAGGAAAGACTGTCTCGGCGGTACGCCTCCTCAGCGGCGGCGAGTGAGCGCAGCTGAGTCTTCACGTTCGCCACGTATGGCTTGTCGTGCAGCTCGCGGCCGAACCAGCGCACTCCGTAGTACAAAGCCGCGATCGCGCCGACCAGCAGCACCGCGAGAATGACAATCGTGCGGATCTTGTGCACGCTGCAATCATACGATCGGTGCGCTAGCTTGTCAGCGATGCCCCTCAGCACCTTCCTCTTCGACCTCGATGGCACGATCATCGACTCGATCGAGCTGATCCTGCGCTCCTACCGTCACACGATGCAGCTGCACCGCGGCAACGAGCCGCTGCCGCCCGACGACATGTGGATCCAAGGCCTGGGTACGCCGCTGTGGGCCCAGTTCGGCGAGATCACGGATGACAAGGAAGAGATCGAGCGGATGGTGCAGACCTACCGCACGTACAACCTGTCCCACCACGACGCGCTCGTGAAACCCTATGAAGGCGTCGTCGACGAGATTCGCCGGCTCAAGAACTCGGGCAAGCGGCTCGGCGTCGTGACCAGCAAGCTGCGCGACGGCGCGATGCGCGGGCTCCGCGTCCCTGGGCTCGATGAGGCATTCGACATCGTCATCGGGTGCGACGACGTCACTCACTCCAAGCCGCACCCCGAGCCCGTGCTCAAAGCGGTGAAGAAGCTCGGCGTGCTGCCTGCTGAAACCGTGTTTGTCGGCGATTCGCGCCACGATATGGAGTCGGGCCGCGCGGCCGGCGTGAAGACCGCCGCCCATGAGCCCTAAATTCGTCCCCTTCGAGCTGGAACGGTGGCAGAGCACCTGGGAAAACCGGGTGCGCTTCAATCTCTCCGAGTCCGGCGTGCACCCGCTCTCGATCCAGGAGCTGCTCGGCCTCGCCGGCGCATCGGCGCTCCCTCTTCTTGACGTGCGCCTAGGCTACGCCCAGTCGAACGGCACCGACCTCCTGCGCGAGCGCATCGCCGCGCTCTACGCCGGCGCCTCGCCCGACCAGATCCTCGTCACGACCGGCAGCTCCGAAGCGAACTTCCTCACCTGCTGGCGCCTGATCGAGCCCGGCGACAAAGTCGCCGTGATGATGCCGAATTACATGCAGACCGCCGGGCTGACCCAGAACTTCGGCGCGGAGGTCCGCCCGTTTCAGCTCCACGAGAAGGAAGGCTGGGAGCCCTACGTCGAGGAGATTCGTACGGCCATCGCGCCGGGGACCAAGCTTGTCGTCGTCACCAATCCGCATAACCCGACCGGCCACGTGCTGAGCGATGCATCGCGCAAGACGATCCTCGACCGGGCCGCGGAAGTCGGCGCCTGGATCCTGGCGGATGAGGTGTACCAGGGCGCCGAGCGGGACGGCAAGAAGACAGAATCGTTCTGGGGCTCGGGCTACAACAAACTGATCGTCGTCAACGGTCTGTCGAAAGCGTACGGCCTCCCGGGACTGCGCATCGGCTGGATCGTCTCACAGCCCGGGTTCAGCCTGGAGGCATGGACGCGCCACGACTACACCACGATCGGGCCGTCCGGCGCATCCGATCATCTCGCCTCGGTCGCGCTCGATCCCCACGTGCGCGACAAGCTGATCGAACGCACGCGGCGCATCCTGCACGCCAACTATCCGGTGATGGAAGCGTGGCTCAAGACGTTCGGGGACACGTTCAGCTGGCACGCACCGCACGCCGGCGCCATTTGCTGGGCGCGCTACCGCGGCGCGATCCCGGCGCTGGACGTCGTCGAAAAGCTGCGCGCGCAGCACAGCGTGCTGCTTTGCCCCGGCGATCACTTCGGAATGCCCGGACACCACCGCACGCAGCACCAAGTAACTGAGCCCGCCGACGCCGGCGGCCGCCGGAATCGTCGCGATCCACGCCCACACGATTCGTCCCGCCACGCCCCAGCGCACGGCAGAGAAGCGCTGTACTGCGCCGACGCCCGTGATCGCGCCGGTGATCGTGTGCGTCGTACTCACGGGGATGCCGTAATGCGAGGAGACGAAGAGCGTGATTGCTCCCGCTGTCTCGGCGCAGAAGCCCCCGAACGGGGTGAGCTTCGTGATGCGCTGGCCCATCGTCTTCACGATCCGCCAGCCGCCCGCCATCGTCCCCAGTCCGATTGCGGCGCCCGCGGCCACGATGACCCACGGCGGAATGTGCTCGGCGTCGGTGAGGTGAAAGAGCTGGATTGGAAAGTTCACGAACAGCGCCTGGCTCGATACCAACAGTGCGACGATAATCCCCATCGTCTTCTGCGCGTCGTTCGTCCCATGGCCGAGTGAGTAGAGTGCCGCCGAGACGAGCTGCAGCACTCGGAATGACTTGTCCACTCGTCGTGGCAACGATCGGCGTAAGGCCCACGACAAGGCCACGGTGAGCAGCAGCGCGAGCATGAATCCCATCACCGGCGCAACCACGATGAAGATGAGCGTCTTGGTCCAGCCGCTGGCGATGATCGCCGAGAATCCCGCTTTCGCCACCGCGGCTCCCGCGTACCCTCCGATCAGTGCGTGCGACGAGGAGGTAGGCAGGCCGAGCCACCACGTGACGAGATCCCAGACGATCGCCCCGGTCAGGCCGCCGAGCACCACCGTCGAATCGACGACGTTGAGGTCGATGAGGCCTTTGCCGACGGTTTTCGCAATCGCGGTGCCGAACACGAACGCCGCCACGAAATTCCAGAACGCCGCCCAGACGACCGCCGCGCTCGGCGACAGCACGCGCGTGGACACGACCGTAGCGATGGAGTTCGCCGCGTCGTGAAAGCCGTTGATGAAGTCGAACGTGAGGGCGACGAGGAGGATCGCCAGGACGAACCAGACGGAGGCCGCCATCAGGCGTGCTTGATCGTAATGGACTCGACCACATTCGCGACGTCTTCGGCCTGGTCGAGCGTGCCCTCCAGATTGTCGTAAATCTCTTTCCACTTGATCAGCTCGATGGCGTCGCGCTCTTTCTCGAAGAGCTGGCCCAGCGCTTCGTGGTAGATCGAGTCGCCTTCTTCCTCGAGCTGTTTCGCTTCCACGCAGTACTTGATGACGTCGTCGCCTTTCTTGAGCCGGCCCACCGCTTCGGCTAGCACGCCCATCATCCGCTGCAGCACGTCGACGAGCCGCAGCACACCCTGTGGCGCGGCGCCGAGCCGGAAGATCTGCGCGCGGCGCGCGGTGCCGTCCATCGCGTCCATTACGTCGTCGAGGTCGGAGGCCAGCTGGTGGATGTCTTCGCGATCGAGCGGCGTGATGAAGGTGCGGTCGAGACGGTTCACCACCTCGTGGGTCACCTGATCGGCTTCGTGCTCCAGCCGCTTCAGGGCTTCGACATGGGGCGTGCGGCGATCGGCGGGCGATTCAAACACCTTCCGCAAAATCCCCACGGCTGCGTTGTTACGGTTGGCGACATCGATGAACAGATCGAAAAACTCTTCTTCGCGCGGCAGGAGACGCACAGTATCTCCGGTGGGCGGGTGGACCGCAAAGATAGCGGCCGTCTGGAATGACAACTAGGTTATCAGCCTCATGACTACTACCCCGGTCCAGCCGCAGCGGGTCGAGTTCGTCCGGGCGATTTCGCGCCTCGACGCCACGGCCCTCGTCGTCGGATCGATGATCGGGTCCGGCATCTTCATCGTTTCTGCGGAGATCCTGCGACAGGTACACTCGCCCGGCCTCATGCTGCTGGTGTGGGTGCTGTCCGGCGTGGTGACTTTGCTCGGCGCGGTCACGTACGGGGAGCTGGCGGCGATGTACCCGAAGGCCGGCGGCAACTACGTCTATCTGCGCGAGGGCATTTCACCGCTGTTCGGCTACCTCTACGGCTGGACGCTGTTCGTCGTCATCCAAACTGGCACAATCGCGGCGGTCGCCGTCGCGTTCGCCCGCTTCACGGCGGTACTCTTCCCGGCCATCTCGGCGGATGTGTTCGCCGGGACTCTGGTCCATTTCCCGAAACCCATTGGCGACATCGCCGTCGGCCTCTCCTGGCAACGGCTGCTCGCCATCGCGTCGGTCGCGATCCTGACCTGGATCAACGTCCGCGGCGTCCGCACCGCCGCTGTCATCCAGACTTCGCTCACGATCATCAAGACCGCGGCGCTCGCCGCCCTGATCCTGCTCGGGCTGACGATCGGCCGGAATGCCGAGGCGATCGCCGCGAACTTGGGGGCCAATTTCTGGCCCGCCACCGGTCTCACCTTGGGGCTGCTGCCGGTCATCGGGGCAGCGATGGTGGGCTCGCTGTTCTCCATGGACGCGTGGAACAACGTGGGGTTCGCGTCCGCCGAGATGAAACAGCCTGAGAAGGATCTGCCCTTTGCGATGGCGACGGGCGTGTTGGTCGTGGTGGCGTTGTACGTGCTCGCGAACGTGGCGTACTTGAACGTCCTGCCCGCCGATGTGATTGCCGCGACCAACGTCGAGGGAAAGCCGCCCGTTGGGACGACCGCGATGCAGGCGATGCTTGGGACGCCTGGCCTCTATATCATGGCCGTCGCGATCATGATCTCCACGTTTGGCTGCAACAACGGGCTCATTCTCTCGGGTGCGCGCGTGTACTACGCGATGGCGCAGGACAACCTGTTCTTCAAGTCCGCCGCCAATTTGCATCCTACGTACCGCACGCCCGCGCTCGCCCTGATCGTGCAAGCGATCTGGACATGCGTGCTGTGCCTGTCGGGCACGTACGGCCAGCTGCTCAACTTCGTGATCTTTGCCGCAGTGCTGTTCTACGCGGTGACGGCGGTCGGCCTGTTCCGGCTGCGCCGGCGCCGGCCTGATATTCCCCGGCCGGTCAAGGCGCCGGGGTATCCGGTTCTGCCTGCGCTCTACATCGGCCTTACCGGTTTGATCGCGATCGACCTGCTCGTGCAGGATGTCACTCGCACGTACGCGATGCTGGGCCTCGCCCTCGTGCTGCTCGGCGTGCTCGTGTACTACCTCTGGAGGCGGTTCGCCACGCCTCTGTAGTCGGAGTTGCTGAGCACGATCTTCGGGTTATATTCGGGGTGTATGGCGGTGAAAAAACCCCGGGAAGCCCCTCCCAAAACCCCTCCTTGTCCTGACTGCGGCGCCAAAACCGCACACCAATCCGGCTGCGTGGTCTGTCTCCAGTGCGGCTGGGCACGTTGTGGCTAAAAGCAGTTGGGCGGATGGGCTGACGGGCGGCGGGGCGGTCCGGCCGAAGCCGATAGATCAGCTCCCATTAATACCGACCATCCGCCCATCTGCCCAACCGCCCATCGTTCTCGACGAGCGCCTCCGCGGCACCAGGTTCGTTGCGCTGACTCCCAAGCGGGTGCTCAACCCACCATCCGCGACCGGCATGGACTACTGGTCGCTCAATCCGTATGTCGGCTGTGAATTCGGCTGCAGCTACTGCTACGCGCGCTACACGCATCGCTACGTCGTCGAGCGCGCACACGATGCGGGCAAGCTGACCGATGCCGAGTTTGCGGACTACCGGGGGGCGCACGGGTGGGAGGCATTCGAGAAGCGGATCTTCGTAAAGGAACATGTGGTCGGCGCGCTCGAGGCCGACCTGAAACGCGTCCCACTCGGCGAATGCATCGTCATCGGTACGGCGACCGATCCTTATCAACCTGCCGAGCGCCGGTTCCGCGTGACGCGAGCGGTGCTGCAACGGCTGACGCGTTGCGAAGGACTGTCGTTCGGCATCATCACCAAGAGTCCGCTCATCGCACGTGACTGCGACTTGCTCCTGCGATTGCAGGAACGCAACGAGCTCCAGATCCATATCTCGCTGATCACGCACGACGCCGCGCTGGCGCGCAAGCTCGAGGCGCGCTCCCCCGTTCCCGCCGCGCGCCTGCGCGCCTTGGGGAAGCTCGTGGATGCGGGCGTGAACGCCGGGTTGATCATCGCTCCGGTCCTGCCCGGAATCACCGACGACGTCGCGCAGCTCGACGTCCTGTTCGCCGCGGCGCAGCGCGCCGGGGCACGGTTCCTTCATGCCGGGCCACTGCGGCTGTATCCCGCTATCCGCGATCGCTTCCTGCCTGTCCTGGGAGAACACTTTCCTGACCTGGTGCCGAAGTACAGCCGAGCGTATGCGGGACACGGGTACGCACCGCGCGACTACGCGAAGGCGCTGTCGCGGCGCATCGAGAAGCTGCGCAAGAAACACGGGTTCAAGAATCAGAGCGCGATGTTCGATCGCTACCGGCCCGCGAAGATGCCGGTGCAAGGGGAGCTCGAGCTGCGAGGAAGCCTTCCCTAGTTCTGCGATGGTCTTGGAGTGGCGACGCGCAGGATACTGTCCACCTGGATCACATACGCGTCATCGCGGCAGACCGAGCGAAGCACCGGATCGGTACGTCCATACGCGAACCCGACGAATCCCGGCGCCCAGGCGGGAGGCTGATCAGCGGAGACATACACGGGGGCTGCCGATAGAGGCCTCACCAGATAGCACCCAGCCGTGTCGCCGGAGCCGGACGCCATGCCGACCGAGCGCATCTGCGGCGCCACCGGCGTGTCAACCGCAACCGTGATCGTCCCGAACGTACGCAGCGGCCAAGGCGTTTCGAGCGGATCCAATGGACTCGTGGCGCGGATCACCACAGTCCGCGGCGCGGTCCCAGCGATCGCTGGCACCCACACCAGCGTGTCGAATCCGCGCAAGACGTCTGGGCAATTGTGACGGCAGGGCGGCTCCACAGAATACGGCTGGATCGCGACGGTATCGCGAGCAACCGTGACACGAATCCGGAGTGAGGCTGGATTCTCACTGAACAGCCCCGACACACGCACGCCGAACGGCACGCCGGCGCTCACCGAGTCCGACCATTCGAGCCACGCGGCGGCTAACGGCGTACTGACGTCTTCGCTACAGGCGGAGATGACAGCGAGAGAAACAACCAGGACTGAATGAAACCGTGCGGAGTGCATGGGTCCCTCAGAACGTCTATGGCTTTATTTCTATCCTCAGTCTCGCGGTCGCGCCAGCCCCTCCGACTCCGCCCACTGCCGCGCCACCGCCCGTATCGTCCCCGGCGCGTTCCCCTCGGCACGGTTGTT
>QHUF01000210.1 GCA_003221075.1 Gemmatimonadota bacterium | reverse complement strand
AAGGTGGAGTGGCGCGATCCGATCACATTGCGGTTCACTCCCGCTGCGCCCCTCAGCCCCGCGACCGAGTACAGCGTCACGGTGAGCAACGAGTTCGCGGCGATGGACGGGAGCCGGCTCGAGAAGCCCTACACCTTCGCCTTCCGCGTGCACGGCACGGTGGCGTTGACCGGAGCGCCGGCGGGTCCCGACGAGGCGGGGCGATTCCTCAAGCCGGACGCGCAATTCGAAGTCGTCTGGAGCAATCCCGTCGACCTCGGCGACGTGACCAAACGCGTCTATATCCAGTTCGATCGCGATTGCCCGGTGCTCGCCGTCCGCCTGAAGGCCGCATCGCAGCGGCCCATCAAGGACGACGACTCGTGGCGCTATCGCGAAGCCGGGGGCTGGCAGCGCGATCGCGGAGTAGACGCGCTCCGCCGCGTGGTGCGACTGTCGCCCGCGACTCCATGCGACCTACGGACCTTTCCAGCTGATCTCCGCGACCTGTGGCTGGAATTGGGCCACCTGTCCCGCCGGCCCGCCGCGGATCGAGTTCTCGACGCCGGTGCGCGGCGCCGAGGTGCTCCGGGGGATCCACCTCCTGCCGCGCATCGCGATTGCCGTCTCGGATACGAACGAAGAATCGGCCACATGGACGCTGGATGCGTCATTGAAGCCAAGGACCGGCTACGCGGTCATCGTCGACACGCTGGTTTTGCACGACGTCTTCGGACAGCGTCTCGTGGGCAATCCCGTGAAAGCATTCGGGACGACCGGATACGACCCGGCGGTGACGTACGACTACGGCATGATGCTGGTCGAGCGGAACGGGTACCGCACCTTCCCGGTCCGGCACGTCAACGTCGACACGGTCTTCGTCACCACGGCGCCTGTCCCCGACAGCCTCGAGGCGCTGGTGCTGCGCGCACCGGCGTGGAACCTGGGCGATGTGTGGGCGAAGCTCGCCCCAGGGGCGACCCAGCGTTCGCTCGGAGTCGAATCGCGGCGCGACGTGCCCCTCGTGAGCGTGGTCCGAGCACCCGTCTACGCCGCCCGGGAGGGAGGACCGACGCTGAGCGCGGTGCGCGTCACGTACGCGGCGGACAGCAACGTGAAATCGCGCTCCCGGGCGGCTCCGATCGCCCTGCTACAAACCACCGATCTCGGCATCACCGCGCGCGTTGGCCAGGAAGAGGCGGTCATCTGGGTCACCGGCGTCCAGGACGGGATCCCAAAGTCGAGCGTCGACGTCGAGCTGCACGATCCCACCGGCCGCGTCCGGGCTCGCGGCACGACGAACGCACAGGGCCTGGTCCGGTTGGCAGGTCTGCGCGACACCAGTGAAAACGGCGGTTACGTGGAGCGCGGGTTTGCGGGCTATGTCTCCGCCCGCCTGGCGCTCGATCGGGCGGTCGTGTCGATCAATTCGTGGTCCGGTGATCTCTCGCCTTGGCGCTTCAATATCGGCTCGGCGTGGGGCGCGGACCGGCTTCCGGTGGCGGCCGCCGTGTTCACCGAGCGCGGCATCTATCGTCCCGGCGAACCGGTCTACGTGAAGGCAATCGTCCGCAACGGCGCACTGGGCGCGTTGCGCGTCCCGGCCGCCGGCGATTCGATGCGCTGGGTGTTCAAGGATCGGGAAGGCGGCGTTATGCGCGACTCGATCGTGCGCCTCTCCTCGTTCGGTACCGCGGCGCAGACGCTGAAACTCGGCAACGACTTGCCGCTCGGTACGTACAATGTCTCGCTGCAGGTCAAACGCGGCACCTGGCAAGATATCGCGAGCACGAGCTACCGCGTGGCGGAATATCGGCCACCGGAGTTTCTCGTCACGGTCACCGCCGACAGCGCGCCGCGCTTCAACGGCGACTCGCTCCACGGCAACGTCGAGGCGCGGTACCTCTTCGGCGCTCCGATGGCCCGCGCCGTCGTCAACTGGACACTGAATGTCGAACCGGGCACCGCGTATGGCCTCGATATCCCGGGACTGGACCGCTACTACCTCGGCGAGAACGGCTGGTGGTGGGAGGAGTGGGAAGGGAACGCCGCACGGTCGCAGGTGCGGACGACATCGAGTGGCGTAGACACGCTGGATGCCGCCGGCCGTCTGACGCTGCATCTCCCGCTCACCGCGATCGAAGGACGCCCCGCGAACGCCCGGGTCCAGGCAACGGTGACCGACGTGAACCGTCAGACCGTCGCCGCGTCTGCCAGCGTCCTCGTCCACCCCGCATCGTTCTACATCGCTGCCAGACCGCTGGGCAATGAGTATTTCTGGACCGCCGGAAACCCGCAACAGATCGCCGTGCTCGCGGCTCGCCCCGACGGCCGGCACGTCGCAGGCGTCCGGATCAGCGGCACGATCGTGCGGCGCGAGTGGCATCGCGTGCAGCGGTCGCGGGATGGCGTCGACGAACAGATCGGCGAGTGGGTGGCCGATACCGTCGCCCACTGCGATCTCGTGAGCGCCGAAGCTCCCGCGACGTGCCGGTTCACGCCGGCCGCGGGGGGCACGTACATCATCTCGTTCGGTGCCAGGGACGAGGTCGGTCGTGCGGCGTCGACCAGCTTCTATCGCTGGGCGACCGGCAAGGACTGGATTCCCTGGAATGACGAGAATCAGTTCAAGATGGATCTCATCCCCGACAAGACGCGCTACTCCGTCGGGGACACCGCCACGATTCTCGTCGCGTCGCCGTTCACCAACGCCGAGGCGTGGGTCACGGTGGAGCGCGAGGGCTTGATCGAACAGCGCCGCGTGCGCGTCAGCGCGGGCGCAACCTCGCTCAAGTTTCGCATCACCGAGGCGTACGCGCCGAACGTCTTCGTGTCGATGGTGCTGGTGCGCGGCCGCAGTGCGCCGCCCGGCGGGATCGCCGACCCCGGACGCCCGACGTTGCGCGTGGGATACGCGGAGCTGCGCGTCACACCCGAAGTGAAACGACTGGCCGTAGACGTGAAGCCGCTGCTGACCGAATACAGGCCGGGAGACAGCGCCCGCGTCCAGATCCGTGTGCGGGACGCTGGTGGAAGAGGCCGGCGCAGCGAGGTGACGCTCTGGGCCGTGGACGAGGGCGTGCTGTCCCTGACGGGCTACAAGACACCCGACCCGCTCGATCTGCTGTACCAGCCCCGCGGCGTCAGCCTGCGGCTCGCGAGCAATCTCATTGCGATTGCGCCGCAAGTACTGGAGCAGGAGGGAACGTCGATCAAGGGTGAGCAGGAGCCCGGTGGCGGTGGGGGGCTCGGGGGCGGCGACATCCTGCGGTCGCGCTTTGCCGCCACGGCATTCTTCCTCGGCGCCGTCGAGACCGATTCGAGCGGCGACGCAACAGCCGTGGCGAAGCTCCCCGACAATCTCACAACGTTCCGCGTCATGGCCGTCGCCGTGACCGCGGGCGACCGCTACGGACACGGTGAATCGCCGCTGCTCGTCACCCGCCCGCTGCTGGCTCGGCCCGCGCTGCCGCGTTTCCTGCGATCCGGCGACGCATTCACCGCCGGCGTCGTGGTGAACCAACGCGCCGGCGGCACGCCGACCGTCACCGTACGCTCCGACACGAAGGGTGTGGTGCGGAGCGGCGGGGCAACCCGCACGGTGACCCTCGCTCCCGGACGAGGTAGCGAAGTGCGCTTTGCGTTCCGGGACACGACCGCCGATTCGACGACCTTCCGCTTCGACGTCGCCTCGCAGAATGATTCCGACGCGGTGCTCGTGCGCCTGGCGGGACGCCCCGTCTACACGCCGCGGGCCTACACCGTCACCGGCAGCGTCGTCGATACGAGCACCGTCGTCATCGATCTCCCGGAGCCGGTCGATCCGGACCGCTCGCGGCTGGAGTTCGGTATTGGCACGACGCCGCTCGCGGTTCTGGCAGGCAGCTACCGCTGGCTGGCGGTGTATCCGTTCGATTGCTCCGAGCAGATCTCTTCTGAAATGCTGCCGTTGATCGCGATCTATCGGGCCGGGCCGGTCGCACCGCTCACCGGTCTCACCACCGAGCGCGCACGCGCCGAGATCGAGCAGGGCGTCGCGGTGTTGAGCGCGCGCCAACGGCCGGACGGAGGAATCGGTCTCTGGTCCGCCGAGGATTGGACGACGCCGTGGCTGAGTGCGTACGCCGGTGAGGCGCTGCTCGCGGCGCGCGACGCCGGCATTCCAGTGCGTGACTCGGTGTTCGCCCGGCTCAGCAACTACTTGTATCGCAGTGCGCACGAGCGCAGCACAATTATGGCGCCGATTGCCACGTGGTACTCGAACTTGCGCGTGGTCCTCGCTGAGCAGGTCGCCGCCGCCGATTTCCTGAGCCGCGCAGGGCGGCCAGATTTGCCCACAGAGAACGAGTTGTTCCGCCAGGCGGCGCAGCTCTCGTGGGAGGACCGGCTCCGGTTGGCGCAAATGATGGCGCGCCGCGGAGCCCGCGGCGCGGCTCGCCAACTGATCGCTCCGATCTGGGCCTCGGTTCGCGTCGAGGGTCGACGGGCCGTGCTGCCGGACTCCGCGCGGCAGGTCTACTGGTTCTACTTCCCCTCGAGCCAGCGGCCGGTGGCGCGACTGCTGTCCGCGACCCTGGTGGTGGATTCGACCAACGCCCTGATCGGACCGCTGGTCGAAACGCTGGTCGAGCAGACGCGCGGGACCGGGGGGAGCTGGTGGTATTGGAACACGCAGGACTTCGGCACAGCGGCCGCTGCGCTTGCCGACTTCACGGCGCGGCAGACGCGCGCCGCACAGCGCGGCTACGAAGTGCGGGCGGGGAATCAGGTTGTGTTCCGTTCGCGGAGCGATTCGCTCCGTGAGGTAACCCGCCCGCTCACCGGAGCGGTTTCGAATGCCAAGGGTGGCGGTCAACGGGTCGTCCTCAACGTGCGCGCCACGGATGGTGGGACGTCCGGCGCCCCGCTCTTTTTCTACGTCACCGTGCATGACGTCCCGCGCCAACGGCCCGTCACACCCGATCAGCAGGGGATTCAGGTGGAGCGGTGGTACGAAGACTACGAAACGGGCAAACCGATCGTCAGCGTCACCGAGGGCTCGCTGGTGCGCGTGCGGCTGCGGATCACGGTGCCGGCCGACCGGCAATTCGTTGCGCTCACCGATCCGTTGCCGGCAGGACTCGAGGCAGTGGACCTGAGTCTACGCACCACGGGTCAACTGCCGGGGCCGGGTGCGACCACCCCCGAGACGCGGACGGAGGAGGCAGAGGGTGAAGGGGACTACTACTCCTGGGGCTGGTACTACGGCAGCTGGGACGCGGGCTGGTGGTCGCCGTTCGATCACAAAGAGCTGCGCGACGATCGGGTGGTGTACGTCGCCACGGTGCTCTGGACCGGACGGTACACGGCGACGTACGTCGCGCGCGCGACCACGCCGGGCACGTTCGTGCGGCCGCCGGCGCACGCGGAGGAGATGTACAACCCGGCCGTGCAGGGGCGGAGTGACGGCGGCGTCTTCACGGTTACCGAGCGGAAGCCATGAGTCGACGCCGACGGGCTCTGACGATCGCCGGTGGCACGATCGCCGCCGCGTGGCTGTGGACCGGCATTTGGATTGCGCTCCCGTTGCCGCGAACGCTCACGTCGCCGCCTCGCGTGGCGAGCGTCACGCTCGAAGACCGCAACGGCCTGGTGCTGCGCAGCACGCGCGCGGGGGACGGGTCGTTGCAGCGCTGGCTCAGGCTCGGAGAGATCGACCCGGACTTGCTGGAGGCCTTTGTCGCCGGCGAGGACCACCGCTTCTACGAGCATCACGGCGTCGATCCGCGCGCCGTGGGCCGTGCGATCAAAGACAACCTGCAGGCTCGTCGGGTGCGCTCGGGCGCGTCCACGATCACGATGCAGCTCGCGCGCCTGTTGCGCCCCAGCGGAGGCCGCACGTGGCACGGCAAAGTGATCCAGACGTTCTGGGCGCTCCGTCTGGAGAGCCATCTCTCCAAGCAGGAGATCCTGGAGCAGTACTTGAACCGCGTGCCGTTGGGGCAGGGAACGGTCGGCGTTGAAGCGGCCGCCGCGCTCTACTTCAATGCCACGGCAGCGCGCCTGTCACTCGGCCAGGCGGCGCTGCTCGCCGGCCTGGCAAGCGCGCCCTCGACCGACAACCCCTTTGTCGCCCCGGATCGCGCGCGCAGCCGGCGCGCGCTGGTGCTGGGCCGGATCGGGCGCTACGGCTACGCGAATGCCGATGCGCTGGATCGTGCCAGTCGCGAGCCGCTCGTCGTCCCGCGAGCCACTCCGCCGTTCCTCGCGCCGCACTTTACGAGTCGCGTGCTCCAATGGCTGGATACCACGGCCGATGGGGGAACGTGGCGCACATCGCTCGATCTGCCGCTGCAAACCGCGCTCGAAGCGGAGGTCCGGCACACCGTGACGAGTCTTTCGGATCGCGGCGTGCGCGAGGCGGCGCTGGTCGTGCTGGACAATGCCACCGGCGAGCTACTCGCCTGGGTGGGGTCGCCTGACTTCTGGGCTGACTCCGCGGGCCAGGTGGATATGGTCGTGTCCCCGCGCCAGCCGGGCTCGGCGCTGAAGCCGTTTTTGTACGGGCTGGCGTTCGATCGCGGATACACGCCCGCGTCTGTGTTGCCCGACGTCGCCCGTGCGTATGCGACATCCACCGGTCCGTATCAGCCGCGCAACTACGACCGGCGCTTCCACGGCCCCGTGCGCGCGCGCGAGGCGCTCGCGA
>QHUF01000209.1 GCA_003221075.1 Gemmatimonadota bacterium | reverse complement strand
CCGTCAGCGACCTGGCCGGCCCGCGCTTGCACCAGCGCCAGCAATCGATTGACGATCTCCAGATCGTAATAGACAGTGACCGTTTCCTTCCACGGCCTGCCAACCCCGCCGTGCCAAAACTTCGCCGCCTCCTCGGCAGTGTAGGGACCCTCCAGCCATGGCTGATGCACCACCAGCACGCGATCGGCATGAGTCTTCGCCCGGCTGAGAAGGCGATGGAAATGGTGCTGGAAATCCCGCAACACGAAGGTTGGGTCGGGCATGGTCGTGAGCACCTCTTTTGCTTCCGCGCGCATGCGTCGCGCGCCGACGAACCATGCCCCGGTGCGCTCCTTCACGTCGACACGACGAAACCACGATCGGCGCAGCCGGCGAGCGATCTCCGCCAAGGCCCACGCGCCGGGCTTCCAGCCGAAGCGTTGCTGCGGATGACAGGAAAACAGCATTTCCTCTGGCACCGGCGGAGCCGCCCGCGACGGCGGGGCACCCTGCTCGAGCCAGTGATATATGTCGCTGGCCCCGACCATGACGATTATCGCATCGAGGTGGCCGTACTGGGGGAGGATGTGCTCGAGAATGACATCGAGCTCAGGCGACCCGATCCCTGAGTGTCCCACGTTACCGACGTGGACCCGGCGAGCCCCCAGGGGGTGGAGGCGATCCGGCGCGTTGAGCAGGTGTTCGAGCACTCCGGGCCAAGTCTTGGGCTGATCGAGCGCGAAGCACTCGACCGCGCTGCCACCCACCGCAAGAATGCGGTACAGTCCGTCCTCCCCTCGAGCAACCTCACCTCCACGCTCCCCATCCGCGTTGACGTGGAATCGCGCCTGCCGGTCGAGCTCGGGAAACGCCTCGGGATCCGGCCGGATTTCGAGACGCGCCTGCGGTGGCCAGACGTAATAGCGCGACCGTACGCGGATCCACCAACGGCACGATGCTTCGGCGACGAGGAGGAGAGCCGGTGCCGCGAGCGCGGCAACGAGGATCCAGAGCATCACGCGCGACTCTGCGCTCGCAACATCGGGAGCCGACCCCGCAGGTCGACATGCGGGTCATTCCGATACACGAAGAACACCCATGTCAGCCCGAACACGCAGGTACTCCGCGACCGGCGCATCAAGCTCTCGGCATGCCTGGACCAGCACGAGCGCAGCAAACAGAACGTTGGGGATGGCGGTGCCGAGCGCGACGCCGACAAGGCCAAGCGGACGCACCAGGAGGATGCTCAGCACGAGATTGACCACACCCGCGATGAGAAACCCGATGGTCGGAAGCCGCGGCTTGCCGAGTCCCATGAGAATCGGAAGCGCCACTCCGCGGACGGGCAGGAAGACCAGGTATGAGATCATCAGGATCTGCAGGACCTGGCCTGCCGATCGCTCGAACTGCGGACCGACCCACCACGCGATGAAGCGCGGGCCTAGGACCACGAGGAACAGGCCGGCAATCATCGTTATCGAAAATGCGATCTTGGACCACTTCAGGAAGATTTCCCGCAATTCCGGAATCTTCCCTTGCGTCTGCAGTCGCGTGGCGGTCGGCATCACGACCGCCGCGATGGCGACCACGAATTCCATCAGATAGATGATGACGCTGTTGGCCACGGTGAAGTGGGGAATCCACCCCACGCCCATGAACCCTCCGATCACCATCGAGTCCGTTTCGAATGAGAGGCGAGCGCCGGCGTTCAGTACCAGCACGTACAGGCTGAAGGAAAAGATCTTGCGCACCAGAACCCAGTCGAACCCCGCCAAGCGCATGCGGATCTCGGGGTAACGGCGTCGAATGACCAGCCAGCAAAGCGTGAAGTCGAAGGGCCGGAGCAACACCGTGGCAAGGCGGACGACGTTGCGCGGTACAAAATCACAGTGCGCGGCCAGGACGCCTTCCGGGAGGAGCGCGACGAATCCGACGGCGACGAACAGGACCATCACTCCGAACGCGGAGCGGGCGTCGCCATGCAAAGCCGTCGGGATGCCGTAGAGGGTAAAGAATGCGTACAGGCCAACGCCGACGACGAGCGCGACGAGTCCCAGCAGCAGGTAGAGACCCGTGCAGCTGCTAATCGCCTCGTTGAGACTGCGCGTGTCCCCGGTGGCCACATGCTGCGCGAAGTAGCGGACGGACGCCATCGGGACACCTAATACGAGCAGCCCCAGGTACGCATTGATGGAGGTGATGAGCAGCCAGGTGCCGTATCCGTCGACGCCCAGCTTGTGGAGGGTGAACGGCGTGAGCATATAGACGGCAAACACCGTCACCACGGTGACGACCCAGTTGCTTCCGACGTTCTTCAGCATGCAGCGGCCTCCGGCAGCACGCTGTCCGCCAGCATGGCCGCTGCCTCACTCGACGTGACAAATGTCAGCGGTGTCAGCTGTGAAAGGCGCTCGATGAATTCTTCGACCGAGGCGTAGAGGCGCGCCACGTCGGCCGCCGTGGCGCAATGCGCCAGTCCGGGGGTGAGACTCGGCGAGTGCCAGAACAGCTGGAGATGGCGCGCCCCCTCCTCGAGCAGGCGCCGCGCTAACGTGAGCATATCGTGCGTCAACGATTGTTCCGGAGACAGAGCAATGCGCTTTACCAGGCCCGTGCGGAACGCGATCCCAGGCAGGTGCAGCCAGCGCGGCCCTGCCTCGAGCAGGCGACGCGCGGGATGCCAGAAACTGAATGGCGCCCGGCTGTAACCGTAGGACATGGGAATCTCCAGCAGCTCCCCATTCGGGGCGGGCTGTCGCACATCGCGGTCCGGCCCCAACCGATATGGGACGATCGGGGCACCGACGAAGCTGGGACCATCGTCAACCGCCTCCAAATTGATGAACGGCGCGACACTGCTGTCGACGCGGTAGCCGCAGCGCAGCAGCGCGGCGACGGTGTCGCGGCCGATGCCATACCGGCCGGCGCGAAACACGGTGGGCCTGAGTGCGAATGCCTCCTCGAGCGCCGCGGTGAGGTGTTGGAGTTTCGCCAGCTGCAGCTCGGCCGGCAGGTTCTTGAGCATCGAGTTGCGCGGCACGAACGCCTCGTTGAGCGGCGGCGTGTTCCACGGGTGCAGGTGGGCGGCGACCTCTCCACGGCCGCCGCTACAGACCTCGCGCACCACGTCGGCCGCGCGAGCATCGGTGGCGACTTGATAGGTGGTAAAATAGGTCGGCCGCACCCCCAGCCGATCGAAGAGTGCCGCCAGTCGCCGCAGCTCGCCGATGTTCTTCACCGTCACGTCTTGGCGGCTGCGGTACCAATTGTCTTCTTCGGTATCGATGGACACGATGACCATGACGTTGTCAGACACGCGCCCCTACCCTCGCACGCAGCGCCGCCATGGTATCCAACGCGCGCAGCCAGCGGCCTCTCCACCCCGACCGGAAGATCACGGCCTCGTGGGTCATGTGCCCATCAGATGTCCACTGCTGCTTGTAGCGATCGTCGCCGCGCAGAAAGTTGAACGTGCGGAACCCCTGCTGAATCGCGCGCTGGATCATCATGCCCATCAACACCTGCCCCACGCTTTCCCGCTCCCAACGCGGGTCGCGCCCACCCTGGTAGAAGTACACCGTGTCGCCGGAGGTAAAGCCGTACCAGACCGCTGCTGGTTGGCCCTCCAGGTCCAGCGTGCTCAGCCAGAGTCGTTTTTGCTTCGCCATCTCACCGGCGAACTGCCGCTGCAAGCGCTCGCTGCGCGGGTCGCGAAACGCTCCTCCGCCCGCACCGTCCCAGCGCTGCTCGTGCAGCCGCAGCAGGTGGCCCCAGCCCTCGTCGAGCCGATCCTCCCCATAGTCCACAACGGCGGCGGCGTGATCTCGAAACAGGCTGCGCTCCTTGCGGCGCAGGATCTGACGTCGGTTCGCGCTAAGCGTCGCGAGGTAAACGTCCCATGACCGCGGCAGCTCGAGCCGCGGACAGCTCCACAACGGGCTCCGTCGGATCGCGTGCCCGCGTGCCGCAAGGGCGGCGCAGAGCCGCTCCGCATTCGGAGCTCGCTCCACGAGATTGTCGAGGACGATGATCTCCCACGGCATGGCTTCGATCGCCGCCGCGAGAGATCGCATATCGGCCTCAGCCAGAGCCAGTACGTCGAGCTGATCCGGACAGCCGATGTCCCCGATGGCCCAGTTCAGCGCACGCACCCAAACCCGGTGGAACCGGACGCGGCACATGCGGACGGGCACCACCGCGTGGAGTGCGCGATCCGCGCCGTGCACCAGGAGAACTCCGCTCGCAGCCAGTTCCTCAGGCGGCGCGGAGTCGGCCCACGCACGATGCCAGCCCCAACTCATAAACGGGGACGGGGAAGTGGCGCGCGCGAGCAGCGCATCCCACGCGTCGGTTCCGAGCGCGAGCGCATCCCACAACGACGCCCGCGTCACGCCCGATGTGGCTCGCGGGCGTTCCATGACCAACGACCGACTCAACAATCCTGGCTTCCTCCCGTTCCGTGGACGTCTTGGGGGAGCAGCCCCACCCCGTCGGGCCGTGTGTGCAAGAGGCGCGCCCTCTGGATCGTCCCAACGTGTCCAGCACCCGTGAAGCGCGGTGTGGCGTCACCATGTTGCGTCGAGGCCACACCGCCCGTGGCGCCACTCTTGCTCTTGAGCCACCCACATGTGCGGCATCGCAGGCATCGTGTACCGGGACCGGGAACGCCCCGTGGCGGAGTCGTTGGTGCGCCGCATGTGCGGCGCGATCAAGCACCGTGGGCCGGACGACGAGGGGATCTGCTTGCAAGGGGCCGCAGGTCTGGGCATGCGGCGCCTCAGCATCATCGACCTCAGCGGCAGTCGGCAGCCGATCTTCAACGAAGACGGCTCCAAGGTGATCGTCTTCAACGGGGAGATCTATAACTATCAGGAGCTGCGAGCCGACCTCGTGGCCCGGGGCCATACGCTCCGCACATCCGGCGACACCGAGACCGTGCTGCACCTCTACGAGGATCGGGGGCCTCAATGCGTCACGCCGCTCCGCGGGATGTTCGCCTTCGCCATCTGGGACCGGTCCTCGGAGACCCTGCTACTCGCGCGGGATCGGTTCGGAATCAAGCCACTCTATGTGATCACCGCTCCTTGGGGGATCGCGTTCGCGTCTGAGCTGAAGGCGCTGCATGCCGCCGGCCTGACGTCGCGCGAACTCGACTGGGAGGCACTCGACACGTTCTTCCAACTCGGATTCATCCCCGCTCCTCGGTCCCCGTTCGTGGACGTGCACAAGCTCGAACCCGGTCACACACTCGAGTGGCGGCGGGACAGGGGCGTCACCACGCGCCGCTACTGGCAGTTCCCGCTGCACGAGGGTCCCAGCCCCGCTGACGCCGAGGAGCGGGTTCGCGAGTGGCTCGATGGGTCGGTTGCGGCGCATCTGGTCAGTGACGTGCCCGTAGCCACCTTTCTGAGCGGCGGGCTCGACTCCTCTGCGGTCACCGCGAGCATGGCGCTCGCGGGAAATACGCCGCACGCGTTCACCGCCCGATACTCGGGCTCGGGTGCGACAGCGGCCGACGAGACGGGGCTCGCGCGCACATTGGCCAGCCGGTACGGCGCAGAGCTCACCGTGGTCGACATCCGCCCGGACCTCCGCAACATCTTCGAGCCGATTGTCCGAGCGCTCGACGAGCCCCATGCCGACGACTCAGCCGTTCCCACGTGGCTCCTGTCGCAAGCGGTGGGGAGTCGCTACAAGGTGGCCTTGACCGGCATTGGGGGGGACGAGCTGTTCGCTGGATACCGGCGCCACTTTGGCCTCCTCGCCGCTGAGCACTACGCCCGACTGCCCGCAGGTGTGCGGCGCATCGCCGGCGCCATGAGCCGGTTCCTACCTGAGCCGCGGGACGGGTCGCTCGGCGTTGACCGCCTCAAGCGTTTCCTCCGGACGGGCAACGGCGCCGTGCCCGACCGGTTCCTAGACCTAATGAGCCCGCTTTCGAATGGCGAGCGTCTAGCGGTATACGCGCCCGGCCAGCGGGAGCGGGCCGGGATCACGGGTTCGGCAGCCAGTGTTCGCTTCCGCGACTTGTTCAGCGCCCACGGCCGCCCCACGGGACTCGCCGCCGGATTGTACCTGGACTACGCGACATATCTCCCCGACGACATCCTCGCGCTCAGCGACCGGCTGTCGATGGCGCATTCGCTCGAGGTGCGCGTCCCGTTCGTCGACCACGTTCTGGTCGAGGCCGTCTTCCCGCTCCCCCAGCGCGTGAAGATCGGACCGTGGTGGCGGGCGAAGCGCCTCCTGCGGCGCGCCCTACGTCCTCGCCTGCCGCCGGCTCACCTCCGGGCACCCAAGCGCGGCTTCGTCGGCCCCACTGCGGCCTGGCTCCGAAACGAGCTCCGCCCGATGCTGACAGACGAACTGTCCCCTGAACGCCAGCGTCGCTTGGGGTATTTCGATTCGGCGACCGTGCAGACGTTCCTCACGGAGCACCTCACGGGACGCCAGAACTGGGAGCGGATACTATGGGGACTGCTGTGTTTCTCGACCTGGCATCGACTCTACGTGGAGTGAAGAGACCCAGCCATTGGAGCGTCTCGACGACGAATGGCGCCGGGTCGCTCCAGCGCCAGACCTCCGAGTGATCGCGGCGGGGAGAAACCCGAAAGAAGTCGCGGAGCGCGCGGAGGCGCGAGCCGCGTGCCTTGAGACGCAGATACAATTGGTCCACGTCCCCCCAGAACCAGCGACTCCGGACACCCACTCGGTAGTCACGGTGCACGGGGACGCTCTCCCCGGCGGCGCAGCGAACGAGCAGCGCTGGGAAGTCGACGCCGGAGTCGATCGCCAATTGCAGCGAGCCCCAAAACCGACCGTTGATCTCCATCACGACCTGACGGCCAGTCTCAGGTTCCCGCTTGCACTCGATCATCGCGACGCCTTGCCAGTCGAGCGCGTCGAGCAACCGCAGTCCGGGACCGGCCAGCCGCTCGTCGAGCGGGATGCTTTCCCGATAGGTGCTGACACCGCCGCTCGGTGGCTTCTCCCGCAGACGGCGATGGGCGAACATGGCGATCGTCCGGCCGCCCCAGCGCAACGCGAAGAACCCCTCCCCGAAACCCGAGACACGCCGCTGCACAAGGACGGGGAATGCAGCCGCCGGGAGTGCAGCCAGAGCGCGGCGGCACTCGACGGCATTGGCAACTGGTGTCACGGTCAACTTGCGACGGATACCTGCCGCGGTCACGACCGAGCGGTGGGGTTTGACGACGGCTGGAAAGAAGTCCTCTGGCAGCGTCACATCGCAGTCGCGGGGCGTCGCGATGGTGCGCGTCTCCGGCACGCCGAATCCGCAGTCGTGCGCTAGCGTGAGGAGGCGCCCCTTGTCTGAGGCCGCGCGGTAGATCGCGAGGTCGGGAAACGGCAGGACGACTCCCGTGGGCAACGCCCTCCGATGCTCGAGCACCGCCTCGAGCGAGGCGTCAGTCATCGGCAGCAGAACGGTGGTGCCGTGTTGACGCGTGATGCTGGCCAGCTCCGCCGCGTAATCCGCGGGGTGCGTGAGGGGGTCCGTCGTAAGCGGGTGGGGCCGTACACCGCGCGATACGCCCGCAAGCGACGCACGGGAGTCGGCCGTCACGCCGACTGAGTGTCCCGCGCGGACCAGTGATCGGGCGGCGGCGAGGGCGGCGCGTTCGTTCCCGTCGGTGATCAGGATGCGCATGGGCTCTCGTACGGCTCCGACGCAACATGCGGGCCGGTCACGGTTGTGGCACCCATCCGGAGGATTGGTGTTGCGTCGACGCCACGATCTGCGGACTCCCGGCAGCAAACGCTTTGATGCATCAGGGTGGCGCCGGTCTTGCACTACGGCCTCCGCATGGTGAAGGCACATGGCTAGAGTCATGGAGGCGACTCGCCGCCCAGCTGCCCCTGCGACCGCCGTCGCCTCGCCCGTTCCCGGAGCGCCCGTCCGCGCATGGGATGCGCTGCTCGTGTGCGTCGCGGTCTACATCGCGACCTCCATCGGCCGCGTCCATCAGCTATTCCCCATCCTCGGGTTCATCAAGCCGGCGCTGCTGGCGACTGTGTTGACCATTGGCCTGTGGCTGCTGCAGCAGTACGGGCAGCGCCGCATCCGGCTCCTGAACTCGACCACCACAACGTGCCTGATCGGATTGGTGATCTGGAGCGCCTTGTCGGTCCCCTTCGCATTGAACCAAGGCGTCGCTTTCGAGTTCTGGATCAACTTCGTTCGGACTGTCGTGATGACGCTGGTCATCGCCAGTAGCATCCGCAACGCGCGCGATCTCTCGCGCCTGATGTTCGTGTACTGCGGTGCGACTGTGCTGTACACTGGAGTGGTGCTGTCCCGGTTCCAGCTCGGTAGCGCGCGGACTCGCCGGCGTCGGACTCGCCGTACTGGCGGTGGGACTGATTCGCTCAGGCTCGCGCGGTGGCTTCATCGCACTGCTCGCCGTCGCCCTATTCGTGTTGCTCGGCTTCACCACCATTTCAGCACGGGCCAGACTGATGGGGCTCGTCGCGATCCTCGCCGTCGTCTTCACGGCGGCGAGCGATCGCTATTGGCAGCAAATCCAAACAATTTTCAACCCTCAACAGGACTATAACCTCACATCCGACGAGGGTCGCATCAAAGTCTGGAAGCGCGGCCTTGCCTATATGATCGATAGCCCAGTGCTGGGCGTCGGCGGCCAGAACTTTGCCGTTGCCGAGGGGACAATCTCCCCCTTGGCCAGGCTGCAGGAGCGTGGCCGCGGCGTGCGTTGGGGGGCCGCGCACAACACCTTCATCCAGGTTGGCGCTGAGCTGGGCGTGCCGGGGTTGTTGCTCTTCATGGGAGTGATCGCGGCGGCATTTGGCTCACTGCGTCGTGTGACGCGATTGGCGGGCCGATCCGGCCCTGCCGCCGGTGACCTTTCGCGGTTGGCCCAAGCGCTGACGGCGGCGCTCATCGGCTTCGTGACAGGTTCCGTCTTTCTTTCGTTGGCCTACCACGACATCCTCTACACGCTCCTGGCTTTCACCCTGGCGCTGGCAAAGATTGCACACCACGCGGACACCCCAGGCGGGCCGCGCTCCGGCCGCGTGTCGATATAGGCAGTTCACCTACCTTGGCCGCCCGACCGCGACTGCTGTTCCTCGCGCAATCCCTTCCTTACCCGCCTCATAGCGGCGTTGCCGCCCGTACGCTCCACATCCTGCAGGAGCTGCGGCTCGCTTTCGATATCGATCTCGTCGCCTTCTCGCGCGTGCATCACCAGCCGGATCCCGCAGCACGAGACGCGGCGTGGAGCGCGTTGCGTACCGTGGCGAGCTTCGTCGCTGAGCCGACTCCGATCCCCAACGAGCAGTCGGCTGTGCGCAAGCTTTGGGACCACATGCGCAGTGTCGTGACGGGACGTCCGTATACCTACTATGAGTATCAGACCGGGGTGTTCGCCGACCGGCTCCGCACGGTGTTACGAACCCGCGCACCGGATCTGGTGCACATGGATAGCCTCGACCTGCACCGCTGGCTCCCCGACTTGCCGCGCGTACCGATCGCCTGTACTCACCACGACATCGATTCCGAGTTGCTGCGGCGCCGCGCGCGGCGTGTCGACGAGCCGCTGATGCGGCGCTACATGCTTTTCCATGCTGATCGTGTCGAGCGAGTGGCACAGGAGCTGTGCCCGCACCTCGCGCTCAACGTGATGATGTCGGAGGTCGACGCCCAGAGGCTCAGGGCGCTGGCCCCCAACGCCCCGACGCTGGTCGCGCCGAACGGCACGGACACGGAGTACTTCAAACCGAACGGCACCGCCACCGTCGCAGGGCGGGTCGTATTTGTGGGACCAACCTACAGCCACCCAAACCGGGATGCGGTGGAGTTTCTGCTCCAGGAGATCTGGCCCCGCGTCCGTGCTGCGGACCGCGCCTCCTCCTTACGACTGATCGGCGACAACCCGGTGACTGATCGCGCGCGCTACGATCGCACGCCTGGCGTCACCGCCCTCGGCTACGTACCGGACGTCCGGCCGGCGCTCGCGGAAGCTCGCTGCTGCGTCGTGCCGATCCGCATCGGCGGGGGGACCCGCCTCAAGATCCTCGACGCCTGGGCCATGGGGAAAGCGGTCGTGTCGACGTCGATCGGGTGCGAGGGGCTCGATGCGGTGGATGGAGAGAACATCCTCATCCGCGATGCGCCAGATGCCATCGCCGACGCCGTGCTCCACGTCTTGCGCGACGCCACGCTCCGCTCGCACCTCGAGCGTAACGGGCGATGCGTTGCGAGCGAGCGTTACAGCTTGAGCATCGTCGGCCAGGGGATCCGCTCAGCCTACGACAGGCTCCTCAACCAGCCACCATCAGGACCGTAGGTAGTGCTGCAGCCGTTCGTATTCGGGCCCGAACCGCCTGTACACACCCGCTTCGGCGTACTTGAGGTTGGGCGCGTTCTTATGGCCCACGATGTCCATTGTCCACGGCCGGCCTCGCTGCCGCGCGATCCGTTCGAGTGTTCGGTTGAGGAGGCCTGTCGAAGTAACCCAACCGGTGTTGGCGAGGGCCCACTCCCTCGGCCTGAACTGCTCCCATCCCTCCACGACGCTCAGAATGACACCTGCAAGCTCTTCGTCATCCGCCAGACGTCCGACGTCATTCGTCACGTGATCGAGGTTGACTCCGCGGTGATGCCGATGGACGATCACCGGCGTACCGCAGAACATGCTCTCGTACAGTCCCCTGTTGGCGCCTTCACGCCGGTACCTTCTCGATTTTGGTGCGAGTCCAATGCTGGGGGTAGCCGATGAGGGCGACCGACAAGACTCTTCCATGTTCCTGCTTGAGCTTCCGCAAGGTGCGAAACAGCAGCGTGTGTCGCTTGAGAACATTCCAACCAGACACCATGACGAGGTCGTAGGCGCGGTCCCGGTTCGCCTTCGGGTGGAACCTATCCGGGTCAATCCAGTCTCCGGCACCCAGGCGCGCGGGAACGAGGTTGGTCTGCAGGTCGCGGATGAATTCGAAGTCCGGACGGCATTGCGCGAGGACGACGACATCGAGGTCCGCACCGAGGTACAGAAGAAACTCGGCATCCTGGTAGCCCCACCAGCTCGGTTCCAATACGAGCATGTACCGGGATGCCAGCCGCGGCAGATCGAACAGCGCGGGGAACCGGCGGATGGATTCGCTATACATGAGGTAGAGGACGCCCTTCTCACCAGTCGCCTCGTCGTACGCCTTGAGAACCATGAGGTCCCCCTGGCGCTCCGGATCGTCATTCGATCGCGGGTAACGCATCCGAACGCGATCCGCCAATGGGAAGCCCGCGAACTCGTGACGGATGCGCTGGGCCTCCGCGCTGCTGCTGAACTCGCGGAGCAGTTCGTTCGCCACGACGGGCGCAGGGCCCCCGTTGTTAAAGCACGACTCCCGGAAGAGCTCTCGTACGACGGCGATGCGCTTCTTGCCAAACAGGTCCGGGCCGAGCAGCCTCCACGCCTGCAACAGCACATCGGCACATTGAAAGCGTCGGCCCCGTGCCCTCGCCCACCACGCCCTCCCGCTCGCGACCAACCCGTACAACCGTCGCAGCGATGGCGAGTCGACGACCAAGTCGTTCAGCCGCGAACGCAGCACGAACAGCATTGGAAGCACCTCCGGGTGCGACGCCACGCTAGGGGCAAGATTCGGACCAAGGGTACGGGTTTTGCGAGATCGATCGGCCCATGAGCTACTACCTGAAGGCGATCATCAGGTACTGCTACTTCGCCTTCTACTATAACTCACTGTTCGCCTTCACCCGTCGGTTCTTCATGCGCATCGACGCCGAATGCGCAGAGGCAATCAGGCGCGCGGAGCGGAACGTCGGCGATGCACTGGGTCCGGAGCCGACGGTCCTCGGCGGCCCCTTCCGGGGCCTGCGGTATCCTGCGCGGGCTTCCTGGGGATCGGCGTTCCTGCCGAAACTGCTCGGGACCTACGAGCGGGAGCTCCACAACGCGATCGAACGCGTCGCGCGCCGATCGTACAGCCTGGTCGTCAATGTCGGCGCTGCCGAAGGGTATTATGCGGTCGGGCTGGCCCTCCGACTCTCGAAGTCCCCCCCACCCGTCATCGCGTTCGAAATCGATGCCGAAGCACGGGCGATGCTGGCCCAAGTCATCGCGCATAACGGTGTGCAGGGTCGCGTTGCTGTGGCGGAGTGCTGTGACGGAGAACAGCTGCTGGACCTTGCTCAGCGGGGTCCGGGATTCTTGATCTCGGACTGCGAGGGCTGTGAATTCGAATTGTTCCAACCCGCCCAGGTGCGGGCACTCGCGGAGTGGGACTTGCTCATCGAGACACACGACAGCCTTCGCCAAAACATCACGCGTCAGCTCGCTGCGCGATTCCGCGGAACCCATCGCGTAACACTCATCAAGCCCCGACAGCGCACTACGGCAGACTTTCCACTGCGCGGGCCCTTCAGCCGCTTTGAAAGGCTCGCCGCGATGGATGAGGGGCGTCATCGCGCGAAATGGCTGTTCTTGGAAAGCACGAGTCGCTCGACGTCACGGCCTGCCGCTCACACGGGTGTCGTCCACGTAGACGTATGACCGGGCCAGCGGCGTCGCCTGCCGCGTAAACGGAAACTCGAACTGCGTGAAGCCGGCATCAGCTGGATAAGTCACACTCCGGAAGTCCCCATTCAGCGCGCCGTTCACCCACCAACGCATGACGCCATCCGAACCGCCCGGCGTGGTCGGGTACTTGAAGTACTCTTCCACGAAGTACCATCGCCCTGTCACGATCGGGGTCGTCGTCACGTTGGGCTGCCAGACCCCCCGGTCTCCGTAGCCGTAGCCGTAGGGAGGCCACCCCACCACCATGCCGATGTGGTACGGTGCCGCACCAGGCACCTGCACGGCGTAGATGTAGCTGCCGCTCAGTGCCCAGACGAACGACACTTTCGCGCCCTGGTTTCGATCGTCCCAGGGATCGCCCCATTTGATCCAGTAGGACACGTACAGCTCGCGCCAGTAATGGGTATTCGCGATATAGATCCACTGGTTACTTGGACCAATGTCTCGGGGCATGGTCGTCGGGAACACGACTCGTGCAGTCCCAAGGCTGCTCACTGATCAGGATCATGCCGGGCGGTTCGTTGGTCGAAGCGCGCCCGGTCTCTACCGTGATGGCGCTCGTCCCACTGTTCCCGTCGCTCGTGGCGGTGATCGTCGCCGAACCGGCGGCCACCGCCGTAACCAGTCCGCTGTCGTTCACCGTGGCGACTGAGGCATTACTGCTCGACCAGATGACGACGCGCCCGCTCAGCGGCGTGTTCTCAGCGGTTTCCGTCACGGCGCTCAGCTGCGCCTGCCCCCCGAGCCGGATATGGGCCGTGCCGGGACTGACCTTCACGACTTTCACGGAGGCCGTCACCCGTATCAGGAAATGCTGCGCCCTGTCGCAGGCGCCAGTAGACAGTGGCGCGAAGACTGGAGCGGCGAGCAGAATCGTTCGAGCGCAGAACCTTAGCATGATCATGGGCGCAGCTTGAAATTTCTCAACGCGTCATCACTACAACAAGGGGGCCGCCTGCTTCGGCGACCCCCCTGATGTTCCGACAACTGTTGCATTAGGACTACACCGTCACGGTCTCCCGCTCAAGTGCGTGTGGTCGACATAGACGTACGACTGGGCCAGGGGCGTGGCCTGATGCGTAAACGGAAACTCGAACTGCTCGAAACCGAGATCCTCCGAGCCGCCCGGCGTGGTCGGGTACTTGAAGTACTCCTCGACGAAATACCATTGTCCCGTCACGACCGACGTGGTCGTGACGTTGGGATGCCAAACTCCCCCGTCCCCATAGCTGTAGCCGTAGGGAGGCCACCCCACCACCATGCCGACGTGATACGGGGCCACGCCGGCGACTTGCACGGCGTAGATGTAGCTACCGCCCTGCGCCCACATGAATGAAATCTTCGCGCCCTGGTCGCGAGCGTCCCAGGGATCGCCCCATTTGATCCAGTACGACACGAATATCTCGTGCCAAAAATTGGGATTCGCGAAATAGATCCACTCATTACTGGGACCATTGTCTCGCGGCATCGTCGTCGGGAATACGACGCGCAGCACGCTCGAGGGGGACTTGGGGGCAGCGGCATCAGTCTGAATATCCGCCCACCCGGCGTCCGCACGGTAATTCCAACCGTTGCACGAGAGGCAGTTCCAGGGCTGCTCATTGATCAGGATCATACCGGGTGGCTCGTTGCTCGACCCTGAGCTGCCGCTGGCCACAGTCACTGCGCTCGTCCCACTCCGCCCTTCGCTGGTGGCGGTGATCGTCGCCGGTCCAGCCAACACCCCCGTGACCAGCCCGGCCGTGTTCACTGTGGCGACCGGCAGGTTGTTGCTCGTCCACGTGACGCTGCGGCCCGTGAGGATATTGCCGCTCGCATCGCGCAGTGTTGTCGCGAACTGCTGCGTCGCCCCGACGGGGAGATTCGCGGTCGCCGGACTCACGGTCACCGATGCCACCGGCGGCGGGGGAGGAGGAGGAGGCGGAGGAGGCGGCGGCGGCGGCGGTGGAGGTGGAGGCGGCGGCGGGGGCGGCGGCGGCGCAGCTGCCACCGTCACGGCCGACGTGTCCGCCAGCGAGCCACCGTTTTGTCTGGCGACCACCCGGTACGCGCCGGCGGTTTGGCCGGCGGTGTACAGGCCACCCCCCGAGATGGTGCCGCCGGTCACGTTGTAACTGACCGAGACGCTGACGCTGTCACCCGTGTTCTTGAGGCCCCACACCGCGAATTGCTGGGATCCGCCAACCAGCATCGAAGTGCTCTTTGGATCGATGAGCAATTTGATCAGACGGCGTTTGTTCACTTGCGATGAACCGCTGACGGTCGAGCTGGTGAGCGTCGCAGTCACCATGACGTCGCCTGCCGACGAGTCGGCGGTGTACATCCCGCTCGAGGTGATCGACCCTGCCGACGCAGTCCAGCGAACCGAAATGGGTACACTGTCGCCGGCCTGCGTGCGGCCGACCGCGCGGAATTGATACGTTTGGAGAGGATCGAGAGACAGGCTGTCTGGAAAGACAACCACCTGCGCGACGGAGTTGTCGACGCCGGTGCCCGAACCGCGCTGCCGGATGTCGCACGCAGCGATCACCATGGCGGCGGCCGGGAGAAGAAGCGACGCGGCTCGCATCCGCGCCAGACGGTGGGACAGCTTGAAGGTGAAGGGCATACCTAAGCTCCTTGCATGGAAAGTTTCAGACGGCTCGCCTCGTGCAGAGGGCGTGCCGCCCTTAGTCGTTGACTTCGTTCGTCTCCCTTTTGGGAATTGGCGACAAAGCCGTCACCGGTAGGACAAGGAGGCCGCCTGCTTCGGCGACCTCCTTGCCTCTCAACTATTCCGTCACGGTCTCCCGCTCAAGTGCGTGTGGTCGACGTAGACGTACGACTGGGCCAGGGGCGTGGCCTGATGCGTAAACGGAAACTCGAACTGCTCGAAACCGAGATCCGCCGGATACACCACGTTCCTGAAGTCCCCATTCAGCGTCCCGTTCACCCACCAACGGATGACGCCGTCCGAGCCGCCCGGCGTGGTCGGGTACTTGAAGTACTCCTCGACGAAATACCATTGTCCCGTCACGACCGACGTGGTCGTGACGTTGGGATGCCAAACTCCCCCGTCCCCATAGCTGTAGCCGTAGGGAGGCCACCCCACCACCATGCCGACGTGATACGGGGCCACGCCGGCGACTTGCACGGC
>QHUF01000208.1 GCA_003221075.1 Gemmatimonadota bacterium | reverse complement strand
AGCGCAGCCTGCTGCTCTCGAAATGGAAGAAGGCACGCAAGGGACAGACCGGATATCTCAAGGAGGTTACGCCGGAGCCGGCGGGCGAACTGTAAGTGCGCGTGGCGTTCTTTGGTACACCCGAATTCGCGGTGCCATCGCTGCGGGCGCTCGTCGGAGAAGGGTTCGATGTGGTTGCCGTCGTCACACAACCCGATGCGCCGCAGGGCCGATCCCGCTCCACGCTGATTCCTCCACCAGTGAAGGTCGCGGCGGAAGCCGAAGAGCTGACCGTCTTCCAG
>QHUF01000207.1 GCA_003221075.1 Gemmatimonadota bacterium | reverse complement strand
TTTCGGCGCATCTCGCCGAGATGGGCGCGCAGGCATTGATCGAAACACTCGCGATGTTGGAGCAAAGCGATCCACCACCGCAGCCCGTCCCGCAGCACGAGGACCGTGCGACGTTCGCGCCGAAGCTGACGCGTGAGATCGCGCGCATCGACTGGGCCAAGGACGCACGCGCGATCGGCTGCTTGATTCGCGGCCTCGACCCGCGGCCCGGCGCCTGGACCGAGCTGAACGGTGCGGAGCTCAAGCTCTTCAATCCCAAAGTGAACGAACCGTCTTTCCCCGGCACCGGCGCTCCAGGCGAAGTACTGTCGGCGGACAGTTCACTCGTGATCGCCACAGGGCCCTTCAAGGACACGACGGCGGGCACCATCGAGATCTTCGAAGTGCAGCCCGCAGGCAAAGCGCGCATGACCACGGACGACTGGCTGCGCGGCGCTCGTGTGAAAGCCGGCACCAAATTCACATGAGACCGCCCCTGCCGCGGCTGCATGCGATCACCGACGAGCGCATCGCGCGGCGGCCGGATCTCGACCTGATCGCGGCCGCGTTGGCCCAGGGCGGTGGCTCAGATCTGGCGTTTCACGCCCGAGGACGTGAGCTCACGGGGCTCGAGCATTACAGCCTTTCATTCCAACTTTCCATCCTTCCATCGTTCCTGTTCGTCAACGACCGGCTCGACATCGCCCTCGCCGTCCCAACCGCCGGTGTGCAGCTCGGCCATGGGAGCCTTCCCGTCAGTGCCGCCCGCGCCCTCAATCCGGTGTGGTGGATCGGTAGGTCCGTGCACGACTTGGCCGAGGCCGAAGCCGCAAGGACGGAAGGGGCCGACTATCTTGTTGTAGGGCCGGTATTCGCCACCGCCTCACATCCGGGACGCGCACCGCTCGGACTCGAGCGCCTGCAGGCAATCGCGGCGGCGGTCGACGGACTTCCGGTGATCGCGATCGGCGGCATCAGCGTCGATCGGGTGCGCGAGGTCAAAACGAGCGGAGCCTACGGAGTCGCCGCGATTCGCGCGTTGTGGGATGACGTCGAGCCGGCCGAGGCTGCGCGGAGGATGCGGGAATGGATGTCGTAATCAATGGAGAGCGCAAACAAATCAGAGGCGGCACGCTACTCGATGTGCTCTCGGAGCTCGAGCTCGATCCGCGGGCCGTCGTTGTGGAGCACAATCGGAAGATCGTCCGTCGGGCAGGACTCGGCGGCGTGCAGATCAACGAAGGGGATGCGCTCGAGCTCGTACACTTCGTAGGCGGTGGCTGAGCATGACGACCGCGGTGGAAACGCTTCGCGACGAGCCACTGACGATCGGTGGACGGACGTTCCAGTCCCGTTTGATGGTGGGGACCGGGAAGTATCCCGACATGGACACGATGGTGCGCGCGATCGAAGCGTCGGGCGCCGATGTCGTGACGGTCGCGGTGCGCCGGGTGAACCTCGACCGCTCCAAGGAATCGAGCGTCCTGCACTTCCTCGACCCCAAAAAGATCTTCCTGCTCGCCAACACCGCTGGTTGCTACACCGCCGCCGACGCGATTCGCTACGCGCGGCTCGCGCGCGAGGCGGGCTTCAACGACTTCGTGAAGCTCGAGGTGATCGGCGACGAAGAGACGTTGCTCCCCGACGTAGCGGGACTGCTCGAAGCCGCGAAGGTCCTGGTGCAGGAAGGCTTCAAGGTGCTCGCTTACACCAACGAGGATCTGGTGACGGCGCTGCGGCTCGAGGATGCGGGCTGCGCCGCGGTGATGCCGCTCGCGTCGCCGATTGGCAGCGGACTCGGCCTGCTGAATCCGTACAGCGTCCGGACGATCAAGCGGCGGCTCCACGTCCCGGTGATCGTCGATGCCGGCGTGGGCACCGCGTCCGACGCGTGTGTCACGATGGAGCAAGGCGTGGACGGGATCCTGATGAACACGGCGATCGCCGCCGCCCAGGACCCGGTCGCGATGGCGCAGGCGATGCGCCTCGCGACGATCGCTGGCCGCGCTGCCTATCTCGCCGGCCGGATGCCGCGGCGCGAAGTCGCGATGCCGTCATCCCCCACGCGGGGGATGCTGGATTAAGGAAGCAACCGCCGCCCGCCGAGCGGCTCTCGACATTCTCCGCGACGTACGCGCCGGCGCGCCCCTCACCGATGCGCGAGACCGCCACCTGCACGGCCTCGCCGAGCGCGACCGCCGCCTCGCCTACGAGCTTTCGGCCGGCGTGCTGCGGCGCCAGCGCGAGCTCGACAGCGCCCTGGAACTCGATCGCGCCGACCCCCGCCTCCACGACGTGCTCCGCCTCGGCGCCTATCAGCTGCGCTGGTTGACGCGGGTACCGTCACATGCCGCCGTCTCTACGTCCGTTGAACTTGCCAGACAGACGGTGGGCGAAGGAGTTACGGGGTATGTGAATCATGCGCTCCGAAAACTGACGGGGCTTGGGGCCTGGGGCTCGGGGCTCGGGGGCGCGAAACAGTCGCATCCGGAATGGCTGGTGCAGCGATGGGTGTCGCAATTCGGCCAAGTCGAAACACAACGGCTGACGGAATGGAACGACTCAAGGCCGATCTTGATTCTTCAGCCCGCTCGCGCAAGCGTCGAAACGCTCCTGCGGCAACTTCGCGACGCGGGCATCCTAGCGACGGACGCGCCATTCGGCGCCGGTCTGGAGATTCGCACCCCCCAACCCCCAGGCCCTAGGCCCCAGTCCCTGCCAGGCTTCACCGAAGGAGCCTTCATTGTGCAGGATCCGGCTCACGCGCTGGTTGCCCGTTTCGCAGCCATTCCGCGTGGTGAGTTCGTTTACGACGCCTGCGCCGCACCCGGAGGCAAAGCTGTCACGCTCGAAGCCCACGGAGCGCGGATTCTCGCCGGTGATGCACGCCACGAGCGCATTGGTCGACTCGCCGACACGGCCCGGCGCGCGGGAGTGGAAATTCGCTGCGTTGCCGCCGATCTTGAGGCGGCGCCGCTGCGCCCCGCCAGCGTCGATGCGGTCGTCGTAGACGCGCCGTGTAGTGCGACCGGCACCATGCGGCGTCACCCGGACGCGCGTTGGCGTCTCAACCCGACGGTGTTTGCCAGGGCGGCAGCGCGGCAGGCCCGGTTGCTCGCGGCGGCGGCCCCGCTCGTTCGACCGGGCGGGCTGCTCATCTATGCGACTTGCTCGCTCGAACCCGAGGAGAATGAACACGTCGTGGAAGGTTTTCTGAACCAGAATCCGGAATTCGCGCGGACGCCTCACGCTGACGCGTCGGTCCCCACAGAGCTGCTGACCGACGCCGGCGACTTCCAATCGCTGCCGCAGCGCCACGGCATCGACGGCGCCTACGCGGCCCGGCTGATGCGGGTGAGCTGATGCGCGTCCGCCGCCACTACGAGGCTCAGGACTTCAAGCTCACGCCGAAATTCTGGAAGTGGCTGGGCATCGGATTCGGCGCGGTGCTCGCGGGGTATCTGACCGCATACCTCATTCTTTTCCCCGCGCCCATCCTGCCCGGCCACCAGCCCGTGCCACGCGTGCTGGGGCTCACGCTCGCGGAAGCGCAGGCGGAGGTTCAAAGAGCCAAGCTGCAGGTCACCGATGGCGGCGCCGAGCCGCATCCCAGCGCGCGTCACGAATCTCGACGGCGAGCTCGCGCAGTCACTGATCGTGGCCGCAGGATTGGTCGCGAGCCAGGCGGAGTCGGTCCAAGCGGCCGCTCCGACGGGGCTCGCGATTCTTACGCGGCCGCCCGCGGGAACGGCGCTGCCACCCGGTACCAGCGTGACCGTCGTCATCAGCCGCGGCGCGCCGACGATTCCCATTCCCGATCTCCTCGGCATGGCATCGGCAGATGCGCGCACCAGACTGGAGACGGAAGGCCTGCAGCTCGGCACCGTGACACGCCGCCGGACGGCGGATGCCTCGCCCGGAACGGTGGTGGGACAACGGCCGGCGGCCGGAACGCTGGCGGCGCCCGGCACCGTGGTGGACATCGTGGTGGCCAGGAGTCCGCAATGACGTCGAACGGCATCCGCATCGCACCCAGCGTGCTCTCGGCCGATCTCGCGCGGCTGCCTGAACAGGTGGAGCAGGTCCTGGAGGCGGGCGCCGACTGGCTGCACGTGGACGTCATGGATGGGCGGTTCGTACCGAACATCACGTTCGGGGCCAACATGATCGAGACGCTGCGCAAGCTGACGGACAAGCCGATCGACGTTCACCTGATGGTGGTCGAGCCGGAGCACTATATCGAATCGTTCGCGGCCGCTGGGGCCTCCGTGTTCACGTTCCACCCGGAAGCGACGATCCATGTCCAACGCCAGCTGGATGCGGTCAAGCAACAGGGGATGATGGCCGGCCTGGCCCTCAATCCTGCGACGCCGTTGGCGCATGCCGAGGAAGTGGTAGACGATCTGGACCTGTTGTTGATAATGACCGTCAACCCGGGATTCGGAGGCCAGACGTATCTTCCCGGATCGAATAAAAAGATTCAGCGCTCCCGCGCACTGCTCACGGCGCACGGCGCACGCTGTTTTTTAGAGGTCGATGGTGGGATCACGAGACAAACAATCGCTGCGGCGCATCAGGCCGGCGCGGACACGTTCGTGGCCGGCAACGCGGTTTTCGCGAGCGCCGACCCCGCGCGGGAAGTGCAGGAACTACGGCGCCGGTGCATGGTGACGGCATGACGAACCGGCAACAGTGGACGATGATCGCCAGCGTCGTGACGACGGCGGTGTTCGGCGTGGCCTTGGCCATCAAGCTGCGGCCGCAGATCAATCCCGTCGAGATAGGATCGAGTGCTCCTGCATTCGGCGCCACGGACCTGCGCGCGAACAAACCGGCCACCCTGGCCGATTATCGCGGGCAAGTCGTGTTGGTCAACATCTGGGCGACGTGGTGCCCCCCGTGTCGTGCGGAAATGCCTTCGATGGAAAAGCTGTACAAGAAGCTCCGGGGCACCGATTTTCGGATCGCGGCTGTGAGTGTGGATGGCGACGCATTCCATCTGGAGGGATCGCAGCCTCCGAGCGGGATCCTGGCGTTCGCGGACACCCTGGGTCTCACGTTCGACATCCTCCACGATCCCAGTGGCGAGATCCGGAAGGCCTACGACACATTCGGGGTACCGGAGAGTTACCTGATCGATCGCAATGGCGTCATCGTGAAACGCGTCATCGGAGCGGCAAACTGGGAGGATCCCGTCAACGAGATGCTGATCCGTCGGCTGCAAAATGAAAAGTAGTCTGTTGCAGCTGATCACCCGCAACTGGCCGATCAAGGGCGCGGCGCTGTTTCTGGCGCTGATGCTGTACGTCGCCGTGCAGCTGCAGCAGCCCGTCACGACGAGCTTCGACGTGACGCTGAACGTGCTGCTGCCGCGAGGACGGGCGCTCGTGCACCCGGCGCCCAGAGTCCGTGTCCAGATTTCCGGCAAAGGCAGCCAGATTCTCAAGCTCCGCTCGCTCGCGGGCGATATCACACGCCGCGTCCCCGACACGCTGACCACGCCCACGTGGTCAATTCACCTCGATCCTTCCGACGTCGAGCTCGCGCTTCCCAAAGGCGCGGACGTTCGAGTCATGGAAGTCCGGCCGAGCGAGATCACCCTGGCGCTCGACAGCGTGGCGCGCAAAGAAGTGAAGATCGTGTCGCTCGTCAGCGTCACGCCCGATTCCGGACAGGTCCTGCACGGCGGACTCTCGATGACGCCGACCACGGTGCGGCTCGTCGGCCCCGAGCAGCGTCTCGCGACGATCGACTCCGTGACGACGGTGCCGATGGAGATCACGAACGTTTCGGGTGCGTTCTCGCGCAGCGTGCCGATCGACACGGGGCCGCTCGGCATCGTGCGCCTCTCGCCCAAGCAGGTGATGGTCACCGGCGACATGGGCCGGATCGCGGAGCGGTCGTTCGCCGGTATTCCGGTCGAGAGCGGTGGTGGCGCGATCACGAGCTTCATCGTCACGCCGTCACGAGTGTTGGTCTCCATCCGGGGGCCGGAAGAGCGCGTGCAGACGTTGACGCGGGATTCGCTGCGGGTCGTCGCGCACATCACGGGAACGAGTGGCGGTGTGGCCCGGATCACTGTGATCGCGCCGCGCGGCATCACCGCCCGCGCGATTCCCGACTCGGTCACGCTGCGGCGCCGCGTCACGCCTCCAGCCCCGCGCCGTCGTGGCTGACGCCGTCCTCGGCATCGAGACGTCGTGTGACGAAACGTCGGCCGCCGTTCTCGTGAATGGCGAGTTGGCGAGTCTCGTCATTCTGTCGCAGGACATTCACAAAGTCTTCGGCGGCGTCGTTCCCGAGCTGGCGAGCCGGGCGCACCTCGCGGCGCTCCCCGCTGTCGTAGATCGGGCGCTCGCGGAAGCAGGGCTGGCTCCGTCGGCGATCGATGCGGTCGCGGTTACCGCCGGGCCCGGGCTCGCCGGGGCGCTGCTCGTCGGCGTCGTCTACGCCAAGTCGTTCGCATTCGCCGGCGATCGCGCCCTCATCGGGGTGCACCACATGGAAGGGCATCTCTTCGCGCCGGCGATCGAGGATCGCGATCTCGCGCCGCCGTTCGTGGCGCTGCTCGTTTCGGGAGGCCACACCCTGCTGCTCGACGTGCCCGCCTGGGGCCGCTACCGGCTGCTGGGCGAAACGCGCGATGACGCGGCGGGCGAGGCCTTCGACAAGGTGGCGACGTTGCTCGGACTCGGGTATCCGGGCGGCCCCGCGATCGAAAAGCTGGCGCGCGAAGGTGATCCGGCACGCTTTACCTTCCCGCGACCCATGATCGCGGAAGGATTCGAGTTCTCTTTCTCCGGATTGAAGACGGCGGTCCTGCATGCCGTGCGTGCCTCCGATGACCTGGAGCGCGACCGCGCGCACCTCGCGCGCGGGTTTCAGGACGCGGTGCTCGACGTGCTCGTGACCAAGCTCGAGCGCGCGGTGCGTGCCACCGGCTACTCCACTGCCGTCCTCGGCGGTGGCGTCGCATGCAGCAAGGCACTGTCGGCCCGGGCCGCCGAGCGCCTCGAGGGTATCGCGCGAGTCGCGGTCGCGAGTCCAAGGCTCAACGCCGACAACGCCGCGATGATCGCGCGCGCCGGCTGGCACCGGCTGCGTCTGGGTGAGCGGAGCGACTGGACGCTCGACGCCCGCGCCGACCTGCCACTCCCCGGCCTGGAAACCGCTGAGATTGCGACATGACCGTTTATCCATTCGCGATACACCTGGGACCGCTGGAGCTGACGGGCTACGGGCTGATGATGATGGTGGCGTTCCTGATGGCCGGCTGGGCCATTCAACTCGACCTACGCGCGCGGGGACTGGACGAAGACTACGCCGCCGACATCATCATCGCCGGCGTCATCGGTGGCTTGATCGGCGCCAAGCTGTGGTATGTGTTCCTCACTCGCGACTGGGACATGCTGTTTCGCCGCGGCGGTTTCGTGTGGTACGGCGGCTTCCTCGGCGCGACGGCCGGCATTCTCCTCAACGGGTGGCGCCGGCGCGTGCCGGCCCGATTCACGGCGGAAATCTGCGGCGCACCGCTCGCCCTCGGCTATGCACTCGGCCGTGTCGGCTGCTTTCTGGTGAACGACGACTACGGCATCCCCACCAATCTGCCGTGGGCGATGAAATTCCCCAACGGATTGCCTGCGACGACGGTCGGCAACCTGCAGGGAATGGGCGTCCACTTTCCGGCGATGACCGATCCGAACATGGTCGTCGCGGTGCACCCGACGCAGATCTACGAGACCATCGCGATGCTCTTCGTGTTTTGGTGGCTGTGGCGGCACCGCGATCACGGGCACGCGATCGGCTGGCTGTTCGCCAACTACCTCGTGTTCGGTGGAGCGGAACGGTTTCTCGTGGAGTTTTTGCGTGCCAAGGACGACCGGTTACGGTGGCTCGCACCGTTTTCCCTCGCCCAGGGAATGAGCGTGCTGCTGATACTGGCGGGGGGATTCCTGATGCTCAAATGGCGCGAGCCGGCTGGCCCGCAGCCGCTGCCTGAATCATTGCGACCGAAGCAGGTCCCCGTCCGAGGGAGCGCCTGAGGGCTTTGGTTTGGGCCGCATCGCCCAGACCGCAGCGACAATCGCCAGCACCAGCAGCAATCCCTGCACGATCAGCGACTCGACGGTTGGATAGATCCCGAACACGGGAATGCGGGGCGCGCCTTCGATGACGGTCAACGGAATCATCCCCGCGCCCTGCAGCTCCGCGATACCCTTCCCCGCAAAGACGAACGCCATGTAGTAGAGCATGACGCCCGTGACGGCAAAGAACGGCTTCATCGCCACGCGGAGCCCAAGCTGATTGACCAGCAGGTAGATGGCGACCAGTCCGACGGCGCCGGCTGCGATTCCCCCGACGACCGGTACGCTGCTCGAGCCCGCCGACGTAAAGAGGGCCTTGTAGAACAGGATCGTCTCGAATCCCTCGCGATAGACCGCCAGAAACGCGACCGCGCTCAGTGCGAGGCCGGAACCGGACGAGAGCGCGCTCTGCATTTTCCCGCGCACGAATGCGGTCCACTTGGCGGCTTCGATCTTGGAGAGCAGCCAGTAGCTCACGTAGAAGAGCACGGCGGCCGCCAGGAGCATCGTCGCGCCCTCGATCATCTCCCGTTGTCCCGGCGTCACCTGAAGCAACAGCTCGACCAGTACCCAGGTGATGACGCTCGCCCCAACCGCGGCCCACGCGCCGCGCGCCACCTCGCGCCGCCGCTCGGACGCGCCCGCCTTCGCGAGGAACGTCATCAGCGCGGTGACGATCAGGATGGCTTCGAATCCTTCGCGCACGAGCAGGAAGAACGACGCCACGAAGAGGCTCATCCCCGACGGTCGATCCGCGACGACGCGCTCCGCACGCTCGAGTCCCGCCAGCAACCGCTCGCGAATCGTGTTGCGCTCCGCATCGTCGGCTTTCGCCACGCGCGTGCGCAGCCACGCGAAGTTTCCTTCCAGCTCGCTCGCGAGCCCGCCATTCTTGGCGCGAATCGCGGTCTCGACCTGCTCGAACGTCATGTACGCGTCGACCGCAATCTTGTCGGAACGCCGGCCCAGCGCGGAGTCGATCTGGTGCCGCACGGCCGCGAAAATGGCGGCCGTCGCTGATCCGCCGTACTGCATCGCGCCGACGTAGGACGCGACCGCCCAGCGGTCTTCCGCGGAAAGGTCTTCGGCAAACTCCGGCATCGCGGTACCGGGAGTGCCGACCGCGATCCGCCGGAAGATGTCGAGCAGCGACTTGTTGCCCATCACCACCGGATCGGCCAGGTTCGCCGGGGGCGGTCCCTTCAGCGATTTCGCTTTCGGGCCATCCCCCCGGCCCGATTCCCCATGACATGCGGCGCACCGCTCCCGGTAGACGACCGCACCGCGCTCGAGCGACGGCGGACGGGAGGGCAGCGGTTCGACGACCTTGGGTCCACCGGCCGCGTTCGTGATGAGCGCGACGAGGCTGTCGGTGACGCGGTTGACCGAATCCGGAGGAGCGAGCGATTCGAGGAGCTGGGCGATGCGTGACAACGTGCGGTGCGTGTTGGCGCGCGCGGCCACCGGCAGCCCGGAGACGTCGAATTGCGCCTGCTGAATGAACAGCTTGGCCTCGTCGACTTCCTCGGGCTGGGTGATCTGTCCGCCGGCCGGGACGACGCCGAGGGCGTACTCCTTGGCTGCCAGGGACGCGGCGGCAACCACGCGCCGCGCCAGGGCCAGAGAGTCAGGCGCCTGCCCTGCGAGTGGCTGTGCAAGGCAGGCGGTGACCAGTAGGAGAGTTTTAGACGACCGCACGACAAATACTAGAGTAAATTTGTCGGAATTTCAATCTGTTGATAGGACTGCGATTGCGATTGCTGCCTCGTGCGTATGAGAGAGGGATAGCAGGATCCGCGTCACCAGAAGTTCCCTGGCTCGCCGTTCGGCAATCCCGGTGAGCAAGACGTCCGGCCGGCCGTCCGGCGCCCGGGTCACCTCGATGTCCCGCCACCCGATCCCCCGGGCCGCCTCACTCCCCTGGAGTGCCTTGTAGACCGCCTCCTTGGCGGCCAGGCGAACCGCGACATGCTCGGCGGGATCGGGCCGCGAGCGGCAATACTCGGCTTCGGCGGAGGTGAGGAGACGATCGAACACGTGCGCGCCCTTGTCGGCCAGCATGGCCCGCGCGCGCGAAACCTCGACGAGGTCGACGCCTACCCCCACCGCGCTCATGGGACCGGGCGCGACACGAAGAGGCGCCGCCGGTAGCGGTGGCCGTCCACCTCCACGACGACGATGTACGCGCCATTCACCACGCGCCGCGCTCCTCCGCCAAGGGTCAGGTCCCAAACATATTCGTTCGTCGCGGCGGGCACCGTGGTCTGGAACAGCCGCTCGCCGAGGAAGCTGAAGACCGACAGGGTAGCGTTGCCGGTGGCGGCAGGCCACGAGATCACGACTTGATCGCTCCGCACCGGGTTCTCCGACACCTCTGCGCCCGCTGCTTGTGCGGACGCCGATGCCGCCCCGAACAGAAGCAGCGCTAGAAGCCCAGTTGTTGCGCGAGCCATGCGGGAGCGGGCAGATAACCGCCGAGCATCAAGCCGAGTCCAACCAGCAGCAGGGTGAGTGGCACCCACACCACGAAGATCGGCCAGAGCGAGGGTCGCCAGGCGGCGAGGGCCTCGATCTCGGGATTCCAGCGCTCGCGCTCCGCTTCGACCTCGGCCTCGAGCGCGAGCCAGGCGGCTTCGAGCCGCCGCGCTACGGTGCGGAGCGCGTCCTGCCAGGTAGCGTGCGCATCCTTTTCGAGCACCGACGCGTTCGCGGCGTGCTCCGCGGCTGCTTCGAGCTCATCGAGCGCCGCCACGAATGGGCCGCCGCCCGTTCCCAACCGCGCCACGATCGCGCGCTTCTCGGCATTGGAGAGCAGGTGGCGGCGCAGCTGCAGCCGCGGCAAGCGCACCTGCCGCGCGGTGCGCGTGATTTCGGCGTCGAGCGCATCGGCGACTCGGGCTCCCGCGCGCCGCACGGTGTGATCCCACGCTGCCGCCCAAGCGCGCCGTCCCGTGACCTCGAGCACGCGCGCGCGTGTGTCGCCGTCGGCTTCCCGCGCCGCCGCCGCGCGGCCCTCGCCGCCCAGCTCCAGCACGCGGGTCGCGAGTTCCTCTCGAATGTCGTCGACTGGCACCCACGGATCGAGCAGGCGTCGCGGCACGATGATGCGCCCGAGCGACGGCGCCAGCTCGGGGACGCGCAGCGGCATCAGCAGCTTCATAGCGCCAGACGTGCGGTTTGCCCCGTACGCTCCTCATACGCGCGAACGAAATGTGGGAGTGCGACAGGCAGGAACCGGTCGCGTGAGAGTCCGGTGGCGCGTACGGCACCTTCGATCGCCTCCGGCTCGCCCTCGATCTCGACCAGCACATCCATTGCGGGATACCACTCGATTCGCACCATCGCGCCGGCCACCCGGTACTCCGCGATCTTGCGATCGATGCGCAGGACGACCTCGTAGCCGAGGCGTTCGAGGATGATGCGTGCGGCCTCCGGCTGCGCGACCTGCGTCTCGTGCTCCTCGCGATGCTTGTAGCCGTCGCGGACGCTGACCGGCCCTTTCCACCCCAGGACGCCGAAGGGCGCCGCACCGGTGTCAGGGCGAAACACGCGCAGCCGCAACACCTGGTCATGCCGTTCGAGCTTGCCCTTGCGATCGTAGCGCCGGTCGATCATCTCGCCGCGAAACATGAGCTCGCCGCCCGCTTCCACGATCGCGGTTTCGAGCGCCGCCGGATCGTCCACGCGCGCTTTCAGCTCGAGCTCGTCGGCGGACTCTTGCGAGGGGGATTTCATGAAAACAGTGCGTCGAGCACCGCTTGCGTGTCGCCGAGGTCCGCGAAGACATGGGTGGCGCCGGCCGCGCGGAGGGCGGGCACGTCGTAGAAACCAGTCGCCACGCCGACCGACCGCGCACCCATCGGCTTGCAGCAGGCGACGTCGTCGGGCGTGTCCCCGACGATCACGATGTCCGCGCCGCTGAAGGGGCGTCCGGCGTGATGCGCGGCACGACGCGCCGCGACCGCGGGGAGATCAGGACGGTGATGGGAATCCGAGCCGAATGCGCCGACCACGAAACGCGCCGGATCGAGGCCTGCCGACCGCAGCTTTAATCGCGCGCCATGCTCGACATTTCCGGTGAGCAATCCGACGAGCGCGCGGCCCGCCGCTTCATAGGGCTCGAGCGCACTGAGCAGCTCCGTGATGCCGGGATACACCTTCGTCGTCTGGGTTGGCTTCTCGAGCTCGGCGGTGAGCAGCTCGACGTAGCGGCGGCAGACCGCCGTCACGCGATCGTCCGAGCTCGCGTCCGGATGGCCCGCCAGCTCCAACAACTCGCGCACGATCTGCGGATCGGTCTTGCCGTCGAAGCGGTACCCGTCGATCGGCCCCGCCGTCCCCACTTCATCGAGCAGGGCGCGGTGAATTGCCCGTCTTCCTGCCCCTGCGGTCCAGAGGAGGGTTCCGTCGATGTCGAATAAGATCAGCCGCATGACACAAAATAGCGTGCGCCGTGCGCAGTGCGCCGTGAGCCGGACTACTCAGCCTTCCGGCGTACGGCTCACGGCGCACGCCTATAGTCGACGGGCCCCCACCAGGCACTCTCGCAACCTCACCATCCGAGGCTCAGGTCCAAAAAGGTTGTCGCCGCCCACGCCACCGCGCGAAAGTGCCGAGTGCACGATGCGTCCCGCTCCGGCCCAGAGCGCCACGTGCGAGACGCGCCCGCGTTCCGCAAAGAACAGCAGATCGCCGGCCTCGTAGCCCGCACCGTCCGACGCCATCACGATCTCCTCCCCCTGGCCGAACTGCTGGTCGCTGTCGCGCGGGAGCGTGATACCGCGCGCTCCATAGACCGCTTGCACGAGTCCGGAACAATCGATGCCCCACTCGGTGCGCCCACCCCACAAGTACGGCGCGCCGGCATACCACTTCTGCGCGAGCTCCGGCAGCGCGAGGTGGCGGGCTTCGACGCGGAGCTCCTGCTCGCGGCGCACGTTTCCGGCGGCGACCGCGCCGCGCTGGCCGTCTGCCAGCTCGACCACGCCGCGGCGAAGCGCGACACGCGCGCCGGTCGGCAGTCGGCGGCGGCCATCCGTCGTCAGGATGTCGGCGCTGAGCGCGCGCGCCGTCGCCCGTTCCGCCCAGTCCTCGGCCCAATCGGCCGGACCGGTCGCGACGTATCCAGCGTTGAGCCAGGCGATGTACCCATCGGGCGCGCGCACCCGCAGCCAGTCGTCTCGTGCTTCGAGCACGAGTAGTCGGATTCCGTCGACCAAACCAGCGTCGTTCGCCAATCGACGTAACGCGTCGCGTGCATCGCGAACGGTCGTGACACCATTCAGTAGGGGCGCAGCATGCTGCGCCCCTACATTTACCGAATCCTGCGCCCCGCCCTTAGGCGCGATCGAGACCTCGAACACGGCGAGGCGACCGTCCGGCGCCCATTTGCGGCGGATGTCGTCGACCGCGCGCTCGATCTTATCCACGCCGCACCGCGCGCTCCACCGCCTCGGGTACCACGAGGGCGGCAATCGCCTCGACCTGCATCGGGGACTTCGGCTTCACCGTGGCGGTGCTGACCGCGAAGATGACGTCGCCGTCGAACAGCGTTCCGTACGGGGTGATGCGGCGCGCCAGCGCATCGCTGCCCGACTGCGCGAGCGCTTGCAGCTGCACGCGGTCGAGATCGGCATTCGTCGCGATCACGGCGAGCGTCGTATTGCGATTGAGCCGCGCGGGGTCGCCGAGTGGCGCGCCGCCTTCGGCGAGGTAGCGAAGACTGTCGACGCTGCCGGCAATGATCTCCCCGCGCGCGTTTCTCACATCCCCGACCGCATTCACCACCACCAGCGTGCCGACGATTACGTCGCCAAACCGCGCCGCCCAGGAGCCGATGCCGGCCGGAACCATCTTCTCGATTCCCGCAGCCTTGCCGCACGTGGCCCCGCGACCCACGCCGACTCGGCCGTCCGGATAGTCGGCGGTCGCGTTGTCGCACGCGCGGTAGGCGTCATCCGGGCTCGGCCAACCCAGCGGCTTCCCAGCGTTGCCAAGATCGAAGATGACGGCCGATGGAACGATGGGAATCGTCCCCTTATCCCCAACCTCTAGCCCCCGCCCCTTTTCACGCAGCCAGCGCATCACACCGTCCGCGGCGCCCAAACCCAGTGCCGAGCCGCCGGTGAAGAGAATCGCATCGATGCGCTCGACGAGGTGGCGCGGATCTAAGACGTCGAGCTCGCGGGTGCCGGTGGCGCGGCCGCGTACACAACCGGCGGCGCGCATCCCCGCATCCGGCGCGAGGATCACGGTGCAGCCGGTGCCGTGGTCTTCGATGGTCGTATGCCCGACGGTAATCCCGGGGACGGTCGCGAGATTTGTGGATGATGCGCTCATTGACGCGCCAAGATAACGTCGGCAACGTTGACGGCCATGACAGCGTCCAAAGCCCCCCCTCCCCCTCCAGCCGCGGCCGATCGCACGACCGTGCTCGTCGTGGACGATGAGGATGGCATCCGGCAGGCGCTGACCCGGTTTCTGACCCGGCTGGGTTATGACGTGCAGGCAGCGGCCAACGCCGCCGAGGCGCTACAATTGCTTCCCGCGCACCATCCGCAGGCGATGCTGTGCGATATCCGGATGCCCGAAACGAGCGGCGTGGAGCTGCTCCCCAAAGTGCTCGCCCAGGATCCCGATCTCGCGGTCCTCATGCTCACCGCGATCGACGAGCCGCGCACCGCGATCGAGTGTCTCAAGCTCGGCGCCTACGACTATCTCATCAAGCCGGTGGATCTCGAGGAGCTGGAGTTGTCGTTGCAGCATGCGTTGCGACAGCGCCAGCTGGAGGTGGACCGCCGGGAGCTCGAGCAGTGGCTGGCTCGCGAAGTTGCGGTGCGCACGCGCGAGCTCGAGGAGCGCTCGGCCGCGATCGAAGAAGTCGCGCTCGACGCGTTGGCTGCAGCTCGGGATTGGGAGGGAACAGAGGCGGCGCTGAGCAAGCTGGCGGAAGAACTGGGCGCGCCCCGCGACGAGCTCGCGCTGGAGTTGAAGCGCCGGCGCGCGGGGGCTTAGGCTTTTCCGGCCTTCGCTTTTTCCTCGCAGGCCTTGCAACGCGTCACGCCGCGGAACGTGCATATCAGACAGATGAACGTGCCACAGTCCGAGCAGGGATACCCTTCTGACGCCCGCTCTTCATTTCCACAGGCACGACACTGCATCCCATCGTGTTCTTTGAGTTTCGGTTTCTCCATGACCTCAAGATAGCACTTCTTCAAGGAGCGATCGATGTTGTACCGCATCTGCGCAGGCCTCCTGCTACTCGCGACACTCGGTCACACGCTTGGTGGGATGCTGGGAACCGCGCGCACGGGGCCCCGGGCCGGGGCCGAGGCCGATCGGGTCTTTCGCGACATGCAGTTCGTGCACTTCACGTGGCAGGGCGCGGATACGACGTGGTTCAAGTTTTGGCTCGGGAACGGTCTCTGCGTGAGCGCGCTGTTTCTGCCGGCGATCGTCGCGCTCTGGGTCCTGGGGGGGCTGGGGGGGCTGGACCCGACCGTCCGTCACGCGACGCTGCCGATCGCGTTGGCGACACTGGTCGGCATCGCGCTGACGTCGTTGCTCGGGTTCAAGTACTTCGGTCCCCGCGCAGGAGTGGGGTTTGGAGTCATCACGATTCTGATCGGAATCGCGATCTTCACAGCTTAGAGGTTGAGGCTATAGGCCTTGATCTTGTTGATCAGGGTCGCGCGCGAGATTCCGAGCTCCATCGCGGCTCGCGTGCGGTTCCCGGCGTGATGTCGCAGCGTCCGTTCGATGTGCTGCCGCTCGACTTCCGACAACGATTGCGCCGTGTAGCGCCGGTCGCCCGTCGCGCGCTGTCGCAGATCAGCTGGTAGTTGCTCGAAGCCGATCGTCGGTTGCCCGCGCGCGAGAATCATCGACCGCTCGAGGACATTGCGCATCTCCCGAACGTTCCCAGGCCACTGCGCCGACAGCAGGCGATCCAGCACGTCCGTGGTGCACTCGCTCGGACAACCGGGCAGCTCCGTCTTCAGGTCCGCCATGATCCGCGTGATCAGATTGAGGCGGTCTTCCCGTGAACGGTCGCGCACCGGCGGCAGCACGAGCGGCATCACGTTCAGGCGATAGTACAGATCTTCGCGAAACCGACCCCCTTCCACTTCGCGTACGAGATCCCGATTCGTCGCCGCGATCAGCCGGGCATCGACGGTCAGCTCGCGCGTGCCGCCCAGCCGCCGAAATTTCTTCGTCTCCAGCACCTTGAGCAGCTTCGGTTGCAGCTCCAGGGTCAGCTCGCCGATCTCGTCGAGAAAGATCGTGCCGTGATCGGCCAGCTCGAACAGACCGACCTTCCGTTCCTTGGCGTCGGTATACGCGCCCTTTTCATGTCCGAACAATTCGGAATCGAGGAACGTCGCCGATAGACCGGCGCAGTTGACCTCGACGAAGGGACCGCCGGACCGCGGAGAGAGATTGTGGATCACGCGCGCCACCCAGCCCTTCCCCGTCCCGCTCTCACCCTGCAGCAGCACGGTTGACCGCTCGCTCGCTGCCAGCAGCTCGATCTGCCGCGCCAGCTCCAGCATCGCGGGCGAGACGCCCAGCGAGCCGATGCCCTCGACCTCGTGATCCAGCGCCCTGAGCCGCGCGTTTTGCCGCGACAGCCGCACCTTTTCGGCGACGCGCGCGATCGCGGCCGACAGATGCGTCATGTCCACCGGCTTGGTGAGGAAATTCTCGGCGCCGAGCTGCATCGCTTTCACCGCGGTCTCGATGTCGCCCTGCCCGGTCAGCAGGATCACCGCCGCGCCCTCACGCCGCAGCCGCTCGAGCACGACGAGCCCGTTCGAGTCGGGGAGGTGCAGGTCGAGCAGCACCACGTCGGGGCGCACGCGGTGGAACGTGTCCATCGCCTGCTCGCCGGTGCCGTCCCGCCACACTTCGTAGCCGATGCGCTCGAAGTAGTCCCCGATGGCGCGGATCACATCGGCATCATCGTCGACGAGCAACAGCGTATCAGCCATGATGAGCCTTGAATCCGGGGCCGACGAGCACCGCGAGCGCGCCGGGCAGCAGCCGCGCCTCGAATGGGGTCGTCCCGGTCACCTCGCCGTCCAGCTGCACGGGGCGCGGCGTGCCTTCCGGCACCTCGACGCGCACCGAGCGGCCGCGCGCCCACCACACACGCCGCCCCTTTCCATCCACGTTTCCGTTGCTCAGCAGCAGCTCGATCACCGCGCTCGCGCTCTGAAACGCGCCGTCGGCGTCGAGCGCCACGACATCGAGCCAGCCGTCATCCGGCACCAGATTCGCTCGCAGGGTGAGAAACCCGGGCGGGAGCCTGCCGCAGTTCAGCACGAGGAGCATCGCGGAGCGGACGTCGTGAACCGTGCCGTCCACCGTCACCCGGTGTGGCGCGCTCCGCACCGACGTCAGGGTCAGCGCGGCGCGCGCGAGATACGCGCCCAGTTTCCAACGGCGCTTTTCCTGAAGCCCGGTGTCCGCCATGAGCTGGGCGTCGAAACCCGTGCCCGCGGCGACTGCGAAGTAATGCGGCCCGTCGGCGCGCTCCACGACGCCGAGGTCGATCGGTTCGCGGCGCGCTTTGAGCAGAGCGCGCGCCGCGCTGGCGGTCGAACGCGGCAGGCGGAGGTTGCCGGCGAGTACGTTGCCCGTACCGCCGGGCACGAGTCCCAGCGCGGTCCCCGTCCCGGTGATGCCGGCCGCGACCTGCATCGCCGTCCCGTCCCCGCCGTGGCTGACGAGGACGTCGAATCCGATCGCCCGTGATTCTTCCGCGATGCGGCGGGCATCGCCGGGACCGGCCGTGGACCGTACCTCCACGCTCCAGCCGCCGCCCTGCAGGATGTCGCGGATCGTGGTGACGGCCCGCGCGTGCGCGCGGGCTGCGAAGGGATTGGTGATCAGAAGCGCGCGGGTCACTTAGTAGCGCCGCTCCCAGAACAAATCGAAGCCGACCTGGCGCGGCACCGTGGTCGCGTTCAGGTCGGCATCGCCGATCGCGCAGCTGCGCACCGGCTCGAAGCTCGCCTCGGTGCGCCACTCGGGACTGAAGCGGAATTGCAGCGTGGCGCCGAGGCTGTTCGTGAAGCGCGTCTGGCGGCTGCTCTGGCACACGCCCGCGTTGAGCACGAGGAACGTCTTCGCGCCGAGCGCCCATCCCGCCGCGAACTGCGTGCCCTGGAACCGGTTGCTCGGATCGCCTGGGCGAATCTCTAAGTAGTCGAGCGGCACACCGAGATCCGATACCACGGTGCGCTCCAGCTCACCCGCCAGCATTGACGCGCCGACGCTGACGAATAAGGCGCGTTGCCCGCCGCTCAGCTCGACTGACGGCCTGCCGGTGATGAGAAACGCGATCAACTCCGCCTGTGAGTAGTCGGCGTGCTCGGCCTGGAGGCTCAGCCGCGGCAACCGCAACGTGCCCCCGATATGGGCGATCACCGTGATCTCCGCCGGCTGCCCCGGCCCCGGCAGCGGATGGACAACGTGAGTGGCTTCGATATCGAGCGCGGCGTCGAGATCCGGGGTGCCGAAGTACTGCACCGTCCCCCGGCGCACGACGAACTCGCGCGTCACCGGCCCGACGATCAATCGATAGGTGCCGCGCGGCGCCTGCAGCGTGCCGCTGAGGAGGTAGTTGTTGCGCACCTTGTTGACGGTGACCAGGCCCGTCAACTGGATGTTCGCTTCGTTGGACCGGAGCCACACGTCCTCGCCCATCCGGAGCAGCAGATTGCTGACCTGCAGGCTGTCGAAGAAGACACTCTCGAACTCGGGGCCCAGCCGCTGCGTGCGGATCAGCGTCGTATCGATGAGGTCCTGGACCCACGGCTCATCGAGGTTCACGACGCGCTTGTTGACGAGATCGGCGAAATGCAGCACGCCCGAGGTGACGGTGCCGCTTCCGCTGAGTCTCGCGCCGAACACGGGGCCCGTCAGAGCGACGCGGCCGCTCGCCGTCAGGGCGAGATAGCCGCGCAGGTCGAGCGCCTTGAACTCCGACGTGGTGATGTTCAGCGCCAGTACGGGCTTGGTGAGACGCTCGAGCTGCATATACCCGGTCAGCTCAGCCCGGCCGCGTTCGCTCGATGCCGTGAGGCTGTCCACGCGAATCGTGTCACCGCGGAGCGAAAGGCTGCCGTTCAGGTTGGTGTAGCGGACGCTCAGCGCGGGGATCGTGGCCGCCGCATGGCCGATCTCGAGCCCGCCCCGCAGCTTTGGCGCCTCCCACGTGCCACCGATCCCGAGATCGGCCGAGAAGACGCCTTCGACATCCTGCACCGTCGTCGTGACCGCGGTGAGCACGCCCAGATCGACGCTGTCGGCCCGGGCCTGCACCGACAGCGTATCGGGCAGTTGCCGCTGGGCGACCGGCACGAGGGCGAGGTCGAGCGGCAGGTGGGCGATGACGTTCAAGACCTGTTGCCCCGACCGCCACAGGTGCACCTCGCCGTTCAGCCGGCGGTTGCGGTAGTCGATGATCCCGTCCATGAACGGCGCGCGGAACGAGCCGAACGAGGCGTTCGAGAATGCGAACGAGCCGCTGTAGGAGGGATTCGCGCGAGTGCCGTTCGCGACCATAGTGGCCGTGACGGCGCCCGCGACGCCTAACGTGTCGCTCTGCATGAGCGCGTAGATGCCGGTGAGCGGGAAGCCATCCAGCGATACACGTGCGTCGATCGGACCCCGGTCTGGCAGATCGCCGCTGACCGTGAGGCGACCCGCACCGGCGGCATTGTTCAGCGACGCAGAATCGACATGCAGCACGGAA
>QHUF01000206.1 GCA_003221075.1 Gemmatimonadota bacterium | reverse complement strand
CACCAACGCGAGCACAAAGACCCCGCCGAGCGCGTAGCGGTGGGGGCGCAGCCAGCGCAGATACCCTCTCAGGTACGCGCGGCGCGCACCGGGACGCGGAGAGGCAGGAGCGGGACCGGCCTCTTCGGCATCGGACACCTGATCCAGGCGCCGATGTTTATAGTCTTCGACGAACTCCTGGTAGCGCTTCCGGGAAGAACGAGCGGGGCTCACGAGACAACGTGAACCCCGCTCAACTGCTTAGTCAACGGTCTACTTGTTGAGGCCGGTGATTGCGCCGATCAGCATCCGCACCTTCGGCTGATCGGTCGAGGTCTGGGCATCGGTGTTCAGCCGTGCCGCGAGCTGAGTCAACGCATCGGCCCGAGCCTGTCCCGTCGTCCGCTCGGCCCGCGTCAGCGCGTCCCGCGTGGCGTTGATCCGGAGGACCGGCAGGCCTTTGGACCGCGCCAGTTGATCGAGATACGCGCGGGCAACGACAAAGCTCGCCGGCCAGACCAGCTGCTGCTGGTCTTGCGCGTTCAGGTAGTCGAAATGAATCAGCTTCGCGGCGTCGATCTCATTCTGCGTCAAGAGCGCGTTGGGCGTCAGCTCGAAAATATCGAGGCCCCGCGCGATCTCGGAGCTGATGATGTAGCCGTTGTACCAGTACGCCGACCACGAGCCGGCGCCGAGCAGCTTGGTCGAATCCATCGGGCCGCGGTCGAAGAACGCGATTTCCTTCGGATGCGCCGGATCGGTCCAGTCGAACACCGAGACGCCGCCCTGATACCAGCCCTGCGCCATGATGTCGCGGCCCGGCACCGGAATCAGGGTGCCGTTGTGCGCGACGCAGTTCTCGAACGACGTCTGCGCGACGGGGAGCTTGTAGTAGCTCTTGAAGTCCATGGTGCTGCCGGAAAGCGTGAAGATCGCATCCGCGCCCCACTCGGGCTTGTCGGTCACGCGGCAGCGCGGCTGCAAGCCGCCGCCCCACTCGTCGGTGAACAGGATCTTCGAGCCGTCGTTGTTGAACGTGGCCGAATGCCAGAACGAGAAGTTGGAGTCGGCCACGGCGCCTACCCGCGTGGGATTCGCGACGTCCCGGATGTCGAGCAGCAGGCCGTAGCCACCGCAGGCGCCGCCCGCCAATCCGATTGCCGGATACACGGTGATATCGTGACACTGGGTCGGGCCGGGCCGCGGAGTCCCCGGGGGACGCGGCGGTCCCTGCACGATCAGATCGACGATCTGCTGCGCGTTGGCGCGGAGCGTCGCGGTGTCCTCCGCCGTGGGCGTTCCAGTGCCGCCCCGTGCCTTGACGATGCTGTCGAGCCGGAAGTGGAGGAACCCCGGGCCCAGGATGATATCGGTCGTGTCGCGCGTCCCTTTGATCACTGCCGTGAATCCGCCCACCGCCCGTGCCGAATCCGCCCGGCGCTTTGCCTCGGCGAGATCCTGCGGTGCCGCCGGATGGGTCGGCGCCTCGGTCAAATCGTGGAAGATGCGCGGCGAGCTGACGATGTGGGCCTGCTCCGGGTGCGCGAGCGGCACCTGGATGACTTCGATCCGGAACAACGCCGTCGCGGGGTTCGAGTCGGGTTGGCCGATCGTACAGCCGGCCAGCTCGTTCGGGGAGCGCACCGGCGCCGAGCCGGACACATAGATGTAGACGTTGTCGGTATCCGTCGGTGACGTCACGACGGTGTGCGTGTGCGAGCCCCGGCACGTCTGGACGTCGGTGATGCGAACCGGATTACTGAGATCGGTCGCATCGAAGATGCGGATCCCGCGCAGCCGGTCGTGACTGACGGTGTCCGTGACGCCCTGGGTGCCGCAGTCGCTGCGGCCGTTCAGCGCTTCGCCCGACACGAACAAGAAGTTGCGATAGACGGACACATCGCTCTGCGATCCCGGGCAGACGAACGCCTTGTACAGCTTCGGGATTTTGGGATTCGAGATGTCCCAGATCTGCACGCCGTTGAAGTTGCCTTGAATGACGTAGTTGCCGCGGAACGACATGTCGGAGTTGATGAAGCGGAAATCGCCGGCCGTGTCGCGATTGATGAACTGGGGAGAAGGCGGCGTCGTCGAGACGAGCCGCATGTTCCAGTTCGCGGTGCCGGCATTGAACCACCCCGCGCGCAGCCCGATCCGTGGATCCTGGCGCGGTGCGGGCGCCGAGTTGGTTTGCGCCGCGGCGCCTCCCCATATGCCAACAGAAATAGCGAGCAGCAGTCTCGATTTCACTGAGAGCTCCGTTTGAGGTCGTTCAGCATGAGGGTCATCCGATTGATTTCGGTGGTCTGATCGACGTTCACATCGGAGGCGAAGCGAAAGATCGGACCGTCCTGCGCGGCGCCGGGCACCGCGAGCAGCTGCTGCACCATCGTGATTGCTCCCTGATGGTGCTGGATCATGAACGTCAGGAATAACCGATCGAACTCGGGACCGCGCGCGGCATCCAATTGTGACATCTGCTCGGGCGTCAGCATTCCCGGCATGAGCATCGGCTGATCCATGCCCTGCATGATGTGCCCGCGCGGATCGGCCGGCGGGACGTACTCGCCGTGCTCGCGGAGCCAGCGCTGCGCGAACACGATCTCGTCATTTTGGGCGACGACGATGCGCTCACACAGCACGCGCACCGAGGGGCCGGCGTTGTGAGACGGAGCCCAGCCGGCCATCTGAATCGCCTGGGCATGATGGCCGATCATGCCGGCCACGAAATGGACGTCCGCCGGCGTGTAGTTCTTGACGGGCTTGGCGGTCTGCGCCGTGGACACCCCGGCGACTGGAGCCGCGAGCGCCAGGATGAAGGCAATTCGTGTGGTCATTTCGTATAAAGCTACCCCGAATACCGCGGCTGACGAGCGCCCATTTGTCCGGGTTAAGAAATGAAACATGGGCGCCGCTAGTTTACAGCATGGCTGTTTCGCCTCCTATCGAACCCATGCTCGCCAAGATCGCGGAGCACGTCCCCGAGAGCGGCGACTTTCTCTTCGAGCCCAAGTGGGACGGGTTTCGCGCGATCGTCTTCCGGAGCGCGGACGACGTCTACATCCAGAGCCGCGACCTCAAGCCGCTGGACCGCTACTTCCCGGAGCTGCACGCCGTTTTCCTCGCGCAGCTGCCGAGCGGCGTCGTCGTGGATGGCGAGATCGTGATGCCGACGAAACACGGGCTCGACTTCGGCGGCCTGCAGATGCGGCTGCACCCGGCGGCCTCGCGGGTCGAGAAGCTCGCGAAGGCCGCGCCGGCCGCGTTCGTGGCGTTCGACCTCCTCGCGAACGGCAAGAGCCTGATGCGGGTGCCCCAGCGCGAACGGCGCATGCAGCTCGAAAAGCTTTTCAAGAAGATGCGCCGTCCCCTGTACCTCACGCCGATGACGCGCGATCCCAAACTGGCAGTCGACTGGCTCCAGCGCTTCGAGGGCGCCGGGCTGGATGGCGTGATCGCGAAGCCGGCCGGGGCGTCGTATGAGCCGGGCAAGCGCGCGATGTTCAAGATCAAGCACGTGCGCAGCGCCGACTGTGTGGTGGCGGGATTCCGCTGGCACAAGAGCGGCAAGGGCGTGCTAGGATCGCTCCTGCTCGGCCTGTACGACGACGAAGACACGTTGCAGCACGTCGGCGTAACCTCGGCGTTCACGATGGCGATGCGCAAGCAGCTCGTGAAGGAATTCGCGCCGCTCCGCAAGAACGCACTGCAGAATCATCCCTGGCGAGAGTGGGCGGACGCGCAAGCCGTGTCCAGCAGGATGCCCGGGGGGCAGAGCCGCTGGAGCGCGGGGAAGGATCTGAGCTGGGAGCCGCTCCGGATCGAGCGGGTGTGCGAGGTCAAGTACGATCATATGGAGGGGGACCGCTTCCGCCACCCGCCCGCGTTTCTGCGCTGGCGGCCCGACAAACAGCCCCGCGACTGCCGCTACGACCAGCTCGAGGTCACACCCGCTTTCGAGCTGGAGAAGGTGTTCGGGGCCTGAGTTTCTCGGGGACGTGTTGCAAGTTGATCCGAATCCGGTACCAGGCTGACGAGCGCCCGCGCATCTGATCCACCAGCACATCCGCAGGCTCGAGCAGCTTCGCCACCCGCGGATGCTGCTTCTTCCATTTTGACAATCCAGCCAGCGCTTCCTTCTTATCCTTCCCGCGACTGACCTCGATCAAGGGGTACTTCGAGACCCGAGCGCCGGTGCGAGCCTTGGACGGCTGCACGCGCGGCGGCTCACCCGGTTGCTTGCGGTAGTGCGGCGGCCAGGGCGCATCCCCCTGCCCCTCTTTTTCCTGTCGAGCGGAAAGCTCCAGGAGCCCCTCGAGCGACCCGGCACTTTCCTCCATGCCCGCATGGCGGTCGCCGATCTTCGCAAATCGCTTCGGCATGGTGCCGAGCGTGAAGTCCTCGGGGTCGGCCTCGTCCACCTCATCCCAGGAGAGCGGCGCGGACACCCGGGCGTCGGGCACAGGCCGCACCGAGTAGGCCGAGGCGACGGTCCGGTCCTTCGCGTTCTGGTTGTAATCCACAAAGACGCCCTGCCGCTCCTCTTTCCACCATTTGCTCGTCGCGAGTCCCTCGCCCCGGCGTTCCACCTCGCGTGCCAGCGCGAGCGCCGACCGGCGGACCTCGTCGAATCCCCAGCGCCGCGCGATGCGGACGAAAAGATGCATACCGCGCGAACCGGAGGTCTTGGGCCAACCGACGAGTCCAAAATCGGAGAGGACCGCGCGCGCGAGCTGCGCGACTTGGCGCACCTGCGGCCATTTGATGCCGGGCACGGGATCGAGATCGACCCGCAGCTCGTCGGGATGATCGAGGTCCTCGGCGCGCACCGGATGCGGATGCAACTCGAGGCACGCGAGGTTGGCCAGCCAGGCGAGCGATGCGGGCGTGCGCGGCACCACTTCGTCGGCGGTGCGACCAGAGGGGAAGCGCAACGTCACCACCTCCACCCAGGCCGGCCGTGACTCCGGGGCACGCTTCTGATAGAACGACGGCGCGCCGACCCCGTTGGGGAAGCGCACCAGCATGTTCGGCCGTCCGCCGGCCCCGCGCAGCGCACCATCAGCCACTGCGAGGTAGTAGTTCACGAGATCGAGTTTGGTGTACTTCGGCTTGGGAAAGAGCACCTTGGCAGGATTGGAGATCGTGACCTCGTACCCGCCGATATTCCGTGTTGTCGATTCGCCAGCTGAAGGCACCTATCGCTTCGCGGGGTGAAGGCAGCGCTCGAGCTCATCCATGTAGCCGCCCGTTGCCATCTTCTGATAGTCAAAAACGATCCAGCCTTCTTGACCGGCGGCGTTACGCGCGTGGACCCAATGGGTCGTCTTCGGCCGCCGCACGAGTACGGCCGTATCTGCCGGATACTTGGTCACTTCATTTGCATCGATGTCTCGCCAGAACTGGTAGCCTTCACCTGCTTGACCCCGGAACCACCACACCAAATAGCCTTCACCGTGCGAATTCAGCAGGTAGAGCGTATCGGCGGGCGTAAACGCGATACTATCGACTTCGTTCCCTTCATCTGACCTGTTACTCATCGGGTGACGAAACACGACCAAGCCCGGAGCCTCGACGTGGATATCGATCGTCAGCGCCGTGAACTTCTCGCCGCCCTGGACTGTGAAAACCACAGGTGCACCCAACCGCTTCTCTCGTAGCGCCGCGACATCGATGCACGCCGCCCATGTGCCGGACCCGGCGCAGCCTTCACCCTCGCACGCGTTCTTCACGATGTACGGCATTACCGGCGGCCGGTTGTTGACGGGTCCCCAGTCGCGATGATGCCGCGGTGCCCGGAGCGGGTCGGCGGGCGCTTGGGGCTCGCGTGCAGGATCCTTGGGCACAGGCGCGGGGGGAGGCGGGAACAGTGCGAAAACCGTATCGTCAAAGCTCGCTTCCGCGCAGACCGGCTGGCCAGCGTGATAGCGCCACGTCACGGTGTCAAGCATTGCCGTGATCATACAAGACATCGTCGTGTTCCCAACGAAGCTACCGGCGGTCGCGACCCATCGATCGCGCAAGATCCAGACACTCAACCGAACCTTGTTGGGGTCCATCGCGATTTCTTGTAACGTCAAGCGCGTGGTCGGGCGGCCGGAGTCGGCGACCCAAACGGACTCGGCGTGCGCCACGTGCAACAGCGCTGCTTGCATGTCATGGACTGCCTCACGACGCACCGCAAACCGCTGATACGTCGCGCTCGCCATCACGTCGCCGGTATCGCCGTTGATGAGCTTGAGATCGGCAGCAGTTTCGCTCACGCGTTGACGGAGTGACCTGGTGGCCGCAGCAAGTCCGACAAGGACGACCGCGGCCACGACGAAGATAATTGCCCGTTTCATGGCGCCAATATTGAAAGTGATTTCTGATTGTCAATCAGTCGTCGAAGAACTCCACGGTGCCGGCCTCCACACAGTACTCCGCTCCCACGATCAACAAGCCGTCCCGCTCGATTCGCCGCTCGAGCAGCGCCGAGCCGTGTCGCAGATGCGCAACAGATGCCCGGATGTTGGCACGCGTGGCCTCGGCGGCGAGCGCCACGGGATCCTTCGCGATGGGGGTCGCGAACAGCGGCTCGATTGCGGGCCGAATGCGATCGACTATGGCGCGCAGATTGGGCGACTCGTGCCCCTGCGGCTGGCGCAGCTCCTGCAGCGTCACGGCCACCGCGCCGCATTGGGTGTGGCCCACGACCACAGCGAGCCGCGTCCCGAACACGTCGGCCGCAAACTCGACGCTCCCCACCTGCGATGGCGC
>QHUF01000205.1 GCA_003221075.1 Gemmatimonadota bacterium | reverse complement strand
TCCCGCCCTGCTCCAGCGTCTGCAGCTCCGCCCCGCTCAACTCGGCGACGGCGGCGGCGGCCCGCGGTGTGTCCTTCCCGTACCGCTTGCCGAGCGTCCGAAAATTCGCTTTGCCGCGCAGCCGGACCAGATCGTGGTCCGATGCGACCACTTGGACGGCTTTTACGTTGACTTCGGCAGCCAGAATATCTAACAGGTCTGACAAGGCCGGGCCCTGGGCGGCGGCCGGAACGGCCACCTGCATGCGGGCAAGCGGCTGGCGGACCCGCAGGTTACGCGATTCTCGTGCTGCCCGGGCCAGCGAGGCGAGGCGCCGGACGGTGGCCATCGCCGCCAGCAGTTCCGGCTCCCGGTGGCCCCGGTCCGCGGGGAACAGGGCCAGGTGGACGGACGCCCCCGTCAGGGCCCGGTGGACCCAGTCGGAGAAGAAGGGGGCCGCCGGGGCGAGCATCCGGACCGCGGCGACCAGCGCTTCGTGCAGCGTTTCCAGCGCGACGGGATCGGTCGCCCGATCGGGTGCCCAGAAGCGCGGCCGGTTGCGGCGGATGTACCAGCGCGACAGATCCTCGCCCACGAAATCCATGATGGCCCGGACGCCGGCCGTGGCGTCGTAGGCGGACCACGCGTGCCGCACGCTCTCGACCACTTCATCGAGCCGGGCAAGCAGCCAGCGATCCGCCGCCGGCCGCTGGCCCGGCGGCGTGGCGTCTGCCTCGGCGGGCGGATTCCAGTCCTGGGCGTAGCGGCGGAAGAAGTCGTACGTTGCGCGCAGCGTGTTCAGAAATCCGCCCGACACCTCGGGGATCTGTTTCTCATCGAACCGCTTGGGCAGCCAGACCTGGCTCTGCCCCAACAGGTAAAGACGCACCGCATCCGCGCCGTGCGCGCCGATCACCTTCCACGGATCGACCACGTTGCCGCGACTCTTCGACATCTTCTGCCCGTGCACGTCGAGCACGTGCTCGTTCACGATCACGTGCTTGTAGACGAGCGCGTCGAACCCCGTGACACCGATGGCGAGGAGCGAATAGAACCAGCCGCGCGTCTGATCGACGCCTTCGCAGATGTAGTCGGCCGGGAAATGCGACTTGAAATCGGCCTGGTGGTCGAAGGGATAGTGCCACTGCGCGTACGGCATCGAGCCCGAATCGAACCAGGCGTCGATGACTTCGTTCACGCGCCGCATCGTTCCCCCGCAGGTGCGGCACCGCCACGTATACGCATCGATGTACGGCTTGTGCGGATCGAAATCGGCCGGCAGCGCTTTGCCCCAGCGTTGCGCCAACTCCTCGTAGGATCCGATCACCTCGCGATGCTCGCGGTCGGCATCGCATTCCCACACGTTGAGCGGCGTACCCCAGTAGCGGTCGCGCGACAGCGCCCAGTCGACGTTGTTCTCGAGCCATTCGCCGAACCGGCCCGCGCCCGTCTCGGGCGGATGCCAGTCGATCTGGGCGTTGATTTCCAGCATCCGCGCCTTCACCGCTGTCGTCCGGACGAACCACGAGCTGCGGGCGTAATAGATGAGCGGCGAATCGCAGCGCCAGCAGTGCGGATAGCTGTGTGTGTAGGGTCTGGTCTCGAGCCAGCGGCCGTCCTGCTTCAGCCGCTCGATGATCAGGCGGTTCGTTTCCTTGTCGGTGACGAGCTTGCCTTCGATCTCGGGCCAATTGGTGCCCCGGAACGTGCCATCGGTGGCGACGGGATTCACGAAGGCGAGGCCGTTTTGCTGGCCCGCGGCATAGTCATCGGCGCCGAACGCCGGCGCCATGTGGACGAGCCCGGTGCCCTCGTCCGCGGTCACGAACGACCCGGCCACGACCACGGCGCGCTGACCTTCGGGCGGCAATGGGACGACGTCGAGCGGGCGCGCGTATTTCTTCCCGACCAGGTCGCGGCCAGGGAAGGTCTTGATCCGCTCGCCCTGCACCAGCGGCCGTCCATGAACGTGGACGTCGGCGGCGCGGGCCACCGCAACGATGTAGTTCGTGACCTTGCCGGCCGCGTCGGTGAGCGCGTACTCCCCGTATTCCAGATCGGGATCCACCGCAACCGCGACGTTGGAAAGCAGCGTCCACGGCGTAGTCGTCCAGATCACGAGATCGCGAGCAGCGTCGCCCTTCCGGCTGAGCAGCGGGAACGTGACGTAGACGGAATTCGTCTGCACGGTTTCGTAGCCCTGCGCGACTTCATGCGACGACAGCGCCGTGCCGCAGCGCGGGCAGTACGGCAGGACCTTGTGTCCCCGATACAGCAGCGCTTTCTCGTGCAGCCGCTTGAGCAACCACCACACCGTCTCGATGTAGTTGTTGCTGTAGGTGATGTACGGATGCTCGTAGTCGAGCCAGTAGCCGATGCGGTCGGACAACGACTCCCAATCGGCCTTGTACTTGAACACGCTCTCGCGGCACAGCTTGTTGAAACGCTCGATGCCGTACGCCTCGATCTCGCGCTTCCCGTTGATGTTGAGTGCCTTCTCGACTTCGATCTCCACGGGCAGGCCGTGCGTGTCCCACCCCGCGATCCGCGTCACGCCCTGCCCCAGCATCGCGTGAAAGCGGCAGATCAGATCTTTGAGCGTGCGGGAGAAGACGTGGTGGATGCCCGGCCGGCCGTTGGCGGTCGGCGGTCCTTCGTAGAAGATGAAGGGCGGCCCGTAGCGCGTCGCCTCGCTCACACGCGTGAACAGGTGCTCGCGCTTCCACGTCGCGAGCAGGTGCTTTTCCAGCTCGTCGATCGACTGCGTCGGGTCGGACGGCGGGTACGGCATCGGCTAGAGCTGCTCCAGCACGCCGCGCACGACGGCCGCGAGCCGGGGCTCGGCGGCACGCGCGACGGCGATGATTTTTTCGACGGACGTCGGCTCGAGCGCGTCGGGGAGACAGTTGTCGGTGATGATCGAAAGTCCGAGGACGCGCATGCCCTGGTGGATCGCGGTGATCACCTCGGGCACCGTGCTCATGCCGACGACGTCGGCGCCCAGCGCCCGCAGCATGCGGTATTCGGCGCGCGTCTCGAGGTTCGGGCCCGGCACGGCGACATACACGCCCTCCCGGAGCACGATCTTGTGCTCGAGCGCGACGTCGCGCGCGAGCTTGCGCAGCCCGGGATCGTAGGCGGCCGACATGTCCGGGAAGCGCGGGCCTTCCGCCTCGTTGTTCGGCCCGGCCAGCGGATTGTCACCGAGCAGGTTGATGTGGTCCGAGATGAGGACGAGATCCCCGGTCGACCAGAGCGGATGCATGCCGCCGGAGACGTTGGAGACGATCAGCGTCTTCGCGCCCAGCGCGCGCAGCACGCGCACCGGAAACGCGACCTGCTGCAGCGAGTAGCCCTCATAGCGATGAAAGCGGCCCTGCATCATCGCCACAGGCGTGCGACCGAGCGTGCCGAACAACAGCCGGCCCGCATGCGTCTCCACGGTCGGCCGGGGGAAGCCGGGAATCTCGGCGTACGGGATCGTGACGTCGGCCTTCAGCTCGTCGGCCAACGCCCCGAGTCCGGTCCCGAGAATGACCGCGACGTCCGGAACGATTGCGGTCCGCGTCTTCACGGCGCGGACCGCGTCTGCGACGGAAACTCCGCTCAAGCTTTCTTGCTCCCTCCATCCAGCGCGCGCAGCTCGGCAAGCTGGCGCTCGAGCAGCGCGCGAAAACCGCCCATGTATTGCTGAAATTGCCGCTCCGTCTCCGCCATCTTGACCTGCACCGCGTTCTGTGCGCTGCGCGCTTCGTCGAGCAGCCGTTTCGCTTCTGCTTCCGCCTCGCGCACGATCACCTGCCCCTCGCGCTCGGCCGCGGCGCGCGAGTCCTGGCGCAGCTGCTGCGCCGCGACCAGCGCTTCGTTCATCGCTCTCTCGCGTTCCCGGAAGACGCGGAGCTGCTCGGTCAACGCGGCAACGCGCTCCTCCAGAACCTGGCGTTCGCGCATCGCGCGCTCCAGAGCGTCGGCGACGCGCATCTGGAAATCTTCCACGCCCAGCGTGTCGTAGCCGCGCAGCGTCTTCCGGAATTCCTGCTTGCGGATATCGAGCGGCGTCAGGTTGAAGGCGTCGTCGTTCACGGCGTCTCCTCCCTCGGACCGAAGAGGGCGGTACCCAATCGGATCACCGTTGCTCCCTCTTGAACCGCTGAAGCGTAGTCGCTGGACATCCCCATCGAGAGGGTCGGTAACCATACGCCTTCTTCCTCCTTGATCCTATCGCGCAAGAGGCGCAGCCCCCGGAACGTCCGGCGCTGCACGTCCTCGTCATCCGTCAATGGTGCCAACGTCATCAACCCTTCCAGCCGCAGAGCTCCTAGTGCGGCGATCTGTCGCGCCAGCACCGGAGCGCCCTCCGGCGCGCATCCGCTCTTCTGTGCTTCGCCCGCCACGTTCACTTGTAACAGCACTCGCAAACCAGCAGCCCGTTTGTCGAGCTCGTTGGCGAGCTCCAGCGAATCTACCGAATGCACCATCTCGAACCGGCCGGGGATGACACGGGCTTTGTTGCGCTGCAGGTGCCCGATGAGGTGCCAACGAATCCCCAACCCCTTACCCCCAGCCCCCAACGCGTCCTGTTTCTGTACTGCTTCCTGGACGCGGTTCTCACCGATGTCCGCGATGCCGGCGGCGATTGCCGCCTGAATCGCATCCGTCCCGAAGCCCTTGGTCACCGCGACGATCGTGACGCTTCCCGGATCCGCCGCACGTCGCGCGAGCTCTGCCCGCACCTGCGCCAGACGCTCGGGGAGAGCCTCGAAACCCATAGCCATTCAATTTAACGCGTAAAGAGGCTCTGTACGCCCTCGGTTTCAATGCGGCGCAGCACGGCGGCAAGCGACTTACTGGGATTCAAGTGGTAGCTGCGGCGCAGATAGTAGAGGGCCCGGGGTTGATCGCCGCGGGCGACCGCGGCGTTCCCCAGCTCCAGCCAGGCTGCCGAGAACGACGTCGCGACCTGCTGGGCGGCGGGCTCGAGCTCGAGCGAGTCCGGCGCGAACAGCTTGCCAAACAGGAATACGGAATCGACGAGGACCCGCGTCCGGGTCGAATCCACCATCGTCCCCTGAACGCCGCGCAGGAATCGGTGCACCGTATCGGCGCGCGGGACGACCTTGAAGACGAGCCCCTGGAATGCGAGATGGGGATCGAGGCCGAGCCAGGAGCCCCGCCCTGACGATACGCCGAATGTGACCGGCCTGGCCGCGGGCAAGTACTGCGCGATTGTGTAGAGGATGACCTGGTCGTTGGTCCGAAGAATCTGTCCCTTGCGCACGGGCAGCTCGAAGTTGCCCGCGCGGAACATGCCGGCGTCGCTCATCCGCACCGGTTGCAGCCCCTCGATTTCCTGGGGCGTCAGCCGCAGGACCGGACCGTCCGGCGGCTTCGGCGGCACGAGCGTCCGGTACATCGCGGGCGCGCGCGCGGGATCGAACGGCCTGGTCTGCCGCGATGCCAGCTGGCTCAGGTACCAGTCGAGGTTTGCAAGGGAGAGGTTGATGAGCGTGACGTCCTGCCGCACGCCCTCCACTTCCTGGAGATACCACACGGGGAACGTGTCGTTGTCACCATAGGTGAACAGCACACCGTACGGCTCCACCGATTGCACCAGGTTGAACGCGAAATCGCGCGCCACCATCGCATCGGCGCCGCGCCGCGTGGCTGCCTGGAAGTTCGCGGCAAACGGAAGCACGACGATCAGCGCCGCCGCCGCGGCGCCCACGCGCAAGACCACCGGCCGCGATACCATGCGCAGCAACCCCACGAGCCCGAATGCGGCGAACATGCCCCAGACCTGGAAGCTCACAACGAAGAAATAGTCGCGTTCACGCACCTCGTGCTGATCTATCGAGGGATAGAGATTCCAGAGCATCGAGAAGCCCGCCTTGAAGTTCATGTACACGACGAGGCCGATGCCGGTGACGAGCCACAAGACGCCGAGCAACCATGTGATACCGCGGTCACGCTGGCTGATAAACCAGAATCCAAGCGACCCCAGCGTCGCGAAGATCAGCGCGACGGTTACCATGACGACTGGAGGCAACGCACGTGCCCACTGCCACGAGTAGTAATTGGAATAGCTCAGCAACTGCTGCCCGAACATCGTCAGGGTGCGACCGGGATTGTCCGGGCCCGGGAAGAACATCGGGTTGTCGAGCAGGCCACGGCTGCCGAACTGCTCGCGACGGATCACCGCCACGAGGTTCTTCCATGTCTCGGGATCCGCCTCGTTGAGTACCGGGTGCAAACCGGCGCGGATAAAGAGGAAACCGTAGATCGAAACACCGAAGGCGGCGACGCCGATCGCCACGAGCGGGAACGCGCGGGACCCGGTGACCAGGCACCGCGCCGCCGCCGCGGCGAGCGCCACACCACCCAGGATCAGTAATGTCGTGCTGCCGAGACC
>QHUF01000204.1 GCA_003221075.1 Gemmatimonadota bacterium | reverse complement strand
GAACGGGAACCGCCCCAGCGAATCGCACGACCGACGGGTAGATCGGGAAGCCAGGGTCCGGCACGAGGGCCTCATCACCCGCGTCGAGTACGGCGAGCAGGGCGTAGAACACCATCGGCTTTGCGCCCGGAACGACGACGACGTTCTCTGCCGACGCTCCCCGGACGCCCCGCCAGGGCAGCGATGCGGCAATCGCATCCCGCAAGGCGGGCAAGCCGGCCGGGTTCACATAGCGCGTGTGGCCATCGTGCAGGGCGCGGACGCCTGCCTCGACCACGTGGGGCGGCGTCGCCCCGTCGGGCTCGCCGATCTCGAGATGGACCACATGCCGGCCGGCGTCCTCGAGGCGACGCGCCGCGACGAACACCTCGAACGCGCCTTCGCCCGAGAGGGCGGTGACTCGTTTGGCAGGCGCGACGGGCATGTGGCACGCTCCGGGTGAAAGCAAAACGGCCGCTCAGCTGAGCGGCCGCGGGAAGCGACTTCCCGAAAACAATCATCGCCCGGACTAATAAAGCCGCGGGCGAATCGCTTTTTAGCACCTTGTTTAACGTGGCGGCAATACGCGGCAAAGGACCACGAGTCGTCAGTTGTAACGGTAGTCTACCCTTCCAGTTGCTACGGCGTCAAGGGTTGGATTCCGTGTCGATTTGCGCCCGTTGCAGGTGCCCCGAGAAATCGACGTAGATCGTCTTCGTCTCGGAGTAGAAGTCGTAGACCTCCCACCCTCCTTCGCGGTGTCCGTTGCCGGTCTGCTTGACACCGCCGAAGGGGAGGTGCGCCTCTGCCCCGATCGTCGGGGCGTTGACGTAGGTGATGCCCGTGTCGAGATCGGTCATGGCCTGGAACGCGCCGTTGATGTCCCGCGTGTACAGGGAGCTCGAGAGCCCGTACTTCACGTCGTTGTTGACGCGAATCGCCTCGGGCAGATCCTTCGCCTTGAGGACCGCGAGCACGGGGCCAAAGATCTCCTCCTGCTCGACCCGCATCCCCGGTTTCACGCCGGTGAGGACCGTGGGCTCGTAGAACCAGCCGCACTCGAGCCGCTTGTCGCCTTGCGGAATGCGCCCACCCAGCGCGACGCCGGCGCCTTCCTTCTTGGCGATATCGACGTACTCCGCCACCTTCTGCCGGGCCTCTTCGTGGATCAACGGCCCGACGTCGGTCTTAGCGTCGAGTCCTGGACCGAGCCGCAGCTTGGCGGCGCGATCGGTCAGCATCTGCACGAACCGGTCGTGAATCCTGTCGTGCAGGATGAGCCGGCTGGTCGCCGTGCAGCGCTGACCCGTCGTGCCAAACGCGCCCCAGAGCACACCCTCGAGCGCCAGATCCAGGTCGGCATCGTCCATCACGATCATCGCGTTCTTCCCGCCCATTTCGAGCGATAGCCGCTTGTGCATCTTCCCACAGGTCGCGCCGATCGCGGAGCCTGTTTCGGTCGACCCGGTGAACGAGATCACCGGCACCTCGGCGTGCTCGACGAGCGCGCGTCCAACCACCGAGCCCTGTCCGTGGACGAGCTGCACGACCTCGGGCGGCAGGCCCGCCTCGAGCAGCACCTCGACGAGCAGATGCGCCGTGTGCGGCACGTCCTCCGCGGGCTTGAAGATCACGGCGTTCCCACACAGCAGGGCGGGAAACATTTTCCAGGTTGGGATCGCGAGCGGGAAATTGAACGGCGTGATGAGTCCTGCGATGCCGATCGGGCGGCGATAGCTCATCGCCCACTTGCTGCGCAGCTCCGACGGCACCACGCGGCCGAACAGCCGCCGGCCCTCGGTCGCCGCATAGAACGCCGTGTCGATCCCTTCCTGAACGTCGCCTCCCGTCTCGGCGACCACCTTCCCCATCTCGCGCGTCATCGCGCGCGCGATCGCATCTTTGCGCTCCACGAGCAGCTGGCCGACGCGTTGCAGCACCTGCCCGCGAATTGGCGCGGGCGTCTTGGACCACTGCGCGAAGCCGCGCTTGGCCGACGCGATGGCGCGCTTTAAATCGTCGGGTCCGGACCGCGGGAACCGGCCGATGACGTCGTTCCAGTCGGCCGGATTGCGATTCTCGAAATACTCACCCGTCGCGGGACTGACCCAATCGCCGGCGATGAAGTTCTTGAATTCAGGGGGTTGAGCCATGGCTTTCACGGTTCGGGACAGAAGACTGGGACGGGAGTCTTCCCGTACATGCGCGGCAGCAGCTGGCGACCGGCCAGTCCGAGACCCCAGATGATCAGGATGATGGAGAGCGTGTGCGCGATGCCCAGCCGCCGTTTCCACGACGTCAGCGCGCTCCAGACCCCGGCAATGGTCACGGTCGTCGCGCCAATAAGATAGAAGACCAGCTTGAGTCCGCAGGCATGCGAGTACGGCCACACGAGCATGCCGATGCCCAGCCCCAAACCGAGACCCACGCGCAGCCACGTGGTGAGCCAGGCGCGCCCCCGTGCCGGGCCAGGCTGGAATCCTCCGGAACTCGCTACGCCGCCGGCCGGGCGAGGCGAGACTGGCACCGTGGGCACACCGCGGCCGAGGGTCGGCTCGGCGTCGGGCAGCTTCGCGAGCAGCTTGTCTACCTCGCGCATCTCGCGATCCCAATCGCGGTCTTTTTGATCTTTCTCTTTCACGAGACTGCTCCGTCTCCGCTGCGCGCCAGGCCGTAGCGCTCGATCTTTTTGTACAGGTTACTGCGCGGCATCTGCAATGTGCGCGCGGTCTCCGACACGTTCCAGTCGTGTTCCTGAAGTTTAGCGATCAGGAACGCCCGCTCGGCCGCTTGCTTGAATTCCTCGAACGTCGCCGCGCGCAGCCACGCGGCAGCACTGCCGCCAGTTCCGACGCTCGACCCCTTCCCCCGTCCCCCTTCCCCCTTCCCCACTATTCGCTCGACGTCTTGCTGCGTCACCGAGGGCCCTGACGCCAGAATAAGCAGTCGTTCCACTGCATTCTTGAGCTCGCGAATGTTGCCGGGCCAGTCGTGCGCCGTGAGCCGCTCGACCGCGGCGTCGTCGAACTCCTTGGCGGACAGCCCGCCGCGCTGCGTCAATTCATTGGTGAAGTGCGTGATCAGCTGCGGGATGTCGCCGCGACGCTCGCGCAACGGCGGCACGTGGATCGGGACCACGTTGAGCCGGTAGAGCAGGTCCTCGCGAAACCGGCCCTCCTCGATTTCCGCGCCGAGGTGCTTGTTGGTCGCCGCGATCACGCGCACGTCCACGGGCAACGCTTTTCCCGATCCAACCCGCGAGATCACGCCTTCCTGCAGCGCGCGCAACACTTTCGCCTGCGCGGAAAGGCTCATATCACCGATCTCATCGAGAAACAGCGTGCCGCCGTCCGCGAGCTCGAACTTGCCGGCGCGATCGGCAAACGCGCCGGTGAAGCTGCCCTTCATGTGGCCAAACAGCTCGCTTTCGATCAACTCGGTGGGGATTGCGGCACAATTGACCTCGATGAAGGGTCCCGAGGCGCGTGGGTTCAACGCGTGAATCGCGCGCGCGACCAGCTCCTTACCGGTGCCGTTTTCCCCCGTGATCAGGACCCGCGCGGGCGTCGGGGCGACCTTTTCGATCAGGCCGATGACGTGCCGAATCGCCTTGCTCGACCCGACGATCTCGTATTGCGCGCGGACTTCCTGCTTGAGCCGCACATTCTCGTTGACCAGCACGACGTGCTGCAGCGCGTTCCGCAGCGTCAGCAGAATACGATCGGTGTCGAGGGGCTTTTCGAGGAAATCGTATGCGCCGAGCTGGGTTGCTTCGACGGCGGTCTGGATCGTGCCATGGCCGGAGATCATGACGACCTGCGCCTCTGGGTCCAGCGCCCGGACGCGCTTCAACGTCTCCAGCCCGTCCATCCCTTCCATCTTCACGTCGAGGAACACCAGGTGCGGCTTGAAGTCGGGATAGACACGGATCGCTTCGTGACCCGACGCGCAGGCCTGCACCTCGATTTCCTCGTACTCGAGGACCTGTTTCAGCGCCTCGCGGATCCCCTTTTCATCGTCGACGATCATCACGCGGCGTGGGCCCACGTGCCGGTCCTCCGGCGCTTGTATAACACCACGCCGGTCAAATGCACTTTCACATCGGTGACCGCAGGATCCACTTTGACAGGCACCGCGCCGCTCGTCGACGCGCCGGCCATCTGCTTGGTGAGTTGCTTGACAAAGGGGCCGGGAATCTCGATGCCGCGTAAACTGATCTCGGTGATGTCGTAGAGCGCCGTGCCCGGCTTCCCGATCGCGACCGTGCCGGCCATCCGGAGCGGCTCGCGCTCGCCGAACATGCCGGCAAATGGTCCCAGCGTCCCCGGCGGGAGCGCACGCGTATCGAGGCGGGCGTGCAGGATGAGCTTTCCTTCCTGGAGCTCGACGCGGAGCGAGTCGTACGTCTTCCGCACGTTCCAATCGATTCCGGCACCGATCAGGGAGGCCATCTCGTTCGGCGTGAGCACCACCGAATCGGGGCCGGCGTTGGTCCGCAGATTGCCGACCTTGGCCTGGCCCGAGGCGGTCGCTTTCGGCGTCGGGGCGCCAACGGCCGTATCGGCGACGGGCGGCAGGGCTGTCGAGCGCCCGAACCAGCTCGCGAAGGTGTGCATGATCGGCAGGCGAAACCACCAGGCGCCCGCGAGTGCGCCGATCACGAGGATGGCGCAGCCGAGCTTGAAGACGCCCTTAAGACAGCCGTCCATGGTATTTCACCTGATACACCGGCCCACCAGGTTTGAGGGTGCTCTGCATCAGGTCCACCTCGGCGACGGTGACTGTTGCGTCGAAATCCGTTCCGGCGAGAACCTCTTCGAGGCCTTTGAAATCGCGCGGCCGCGCATCGCGCGCGGCGCGCCCCAGCGTGATGTGCGGCCGAAACGCGCGCGCTTCGGTCGGAAAGCCGAGCGGCGCGAACGCCTGCTCGACGCCATGCTGCAGCAACTCGAGCCCGGGATCGGGCGTCACGCCGGCCCACACCACGTGCGGCCGGTGATAGTCCGGGAATACGCCGAAACCGGTGATCTGCAACGTGAGCGGACGCGGTTCTGGGCCCGTGCGCGCGGCGCGCTGGAGGGCGTCGCGCAGCTCTGGCTCCCGCGTGTCCTCCACGTCGCCCAGAAATTTGAGACTCAAATGAATGTTCTCGGGGCGCACCCATTTCACCGGTAGCTTCTCGGGTCGCTCGCGCAGGGGCGCGAGCGCGTCCCACAGCTCGTGGCGCAGCTGATCTGGAAAGTTCAGGGCGACGAACGCTCTAACAGGCTCCCCCGTCGGTAGCCGCGCGGGTCGATCTCGACCTGCGCGAATCCCAGTGCCGTGAGATGCGCCGTGATCACCGCGCGCCGCGCTTCGATCCACGGCACCCACGACGGCTCGACTTCGACGCGCGCATTGCCGCCCAGGTGGCGCACGCGCAAATCACCCGCGACTCCCAGCTCACGCAAATACGCTTCGCTCTCTTCCACCTGTTTCAGGCGCGACGGCGTGATCGACAGTCCGTATTGCACCCGACTCGAGAGACAGGGTGCCGCGGGCGCGTCCCAGGTCCGCAACCCCAGCTCGCGGGACGCAGCGCGGATCTCGGTCTTGGTGAGTCCCACCTCCGCCAGCGGCGATCGCACCCCGGCGGCCATCCCCGCGGCCTTGCCCGGCCGGTGTTCGCGCAGATCGTCGGCGTTCGTTCCGTCGCAGACGACGCTCAGCCCGCGTTCGCGGGCGAGCGCGACTAGCCGGTGCCACAATTCGGTCTTGCAGTAGAAGCAACGGTTGGTGGGGTTGGCGAGATAGTTCGCGTCTTCGAGCTCATGCGTTGCGATCTCGACGAGCGGAATGTCGAATCGAGCGGCGACATCCCGAGCCACCTGCCACTGGGCATCGGGGTAGGAGGCGCTCCGGCCGATGGCCGCCAGCATCCGATCCTTGCCGAGCTCCTGGCGCAGCACCACCGCGAGCAGGGCTGAATCCACTCCACCCGAATACCCAAGCAAGACCGAGGGAAGCTCTCGGATCAGGGCCCGCAACGACTCCATGGCCGGAATAGTACCGCTGCCATTGTCCTAATCCAAGGACAATTCGAAAGTCAAAACCGGATATTCCGTCGGAGAGGAACTGGTTAGTCTTATGATGCGTTCACCGACAAAGCATTCCAGCAACGTATAGTCGGACAATCGCGTGGAGAACCTCCCAAATGCCCGCAAAGACTGAACTCGACGCCACCGACAGACGAATTCTCCGCATTCTTGGCCAGGACGGCCGCGCGAGCTACCAGGCGGTCGCGGATGAAGTCGGCCTGTCGCGGCCGGCGATTATGGAGCGCGTCAAACGGCTGGAAGTGTCCGGATACATCCGCGGCTATCGCGTACAGCTCGACCGTGGCAAAGTCGGCCTGCCGGTGACGGCGTTCGTGGCGGTGCGCTATGGCTCGAGTGACTACGTCGGCGACGAGCCCCGCATGCGCGAGATGGAGAAACATCCCGGCGTGCTCGAGTGCCATCATATCGCCGGCGACGACTGCTACATCCTCAAAGTGGTCGCGCACGATCTGGAAGGCGTGCAGGAGATTCTGCGCGATCTGCGCGGGCCGAATTCGCAAATGAACACGCGGACGACGATCGTCCTGTCCACGCTGTTCGAGAAGCCGGGCTTCATTCCCACGGAGCCCGACTGATGGCGGCGCTCAAGGGCAAGGCGCTCATCGCCTATCTGATCGTCTGCGTCTTCTGGGGCTCGACCTACCTCGCGATCAAGGTCGGCGTGACAGAGCTGCCGCCGTTCCTGTTCGCCGGCCTGCGGTTTGGGGTGGCAGGCCTCATCCTGCTCG
>QHUF01000203.1 GCA_003221075.1 Gemmatimonadota bacterium | reverse complement strand
TCCGGCCGCGCCTTCCACGTCGTCTCCTCGTAGCGCAGCTCGCGGAGTGGCGCTCCCGGGCGCGCCTCCATGCGCCAGAACCCACCCGTGCCGTGAATGTGGCCGCGATTGGAGACGAGGATGATCTCCTTGCCGTCAGGCGACCACGTCGGCGAGATGTAGTGATCCCACTTGCTGTAGTAGTAGCGCGGCAGCTTGCTGCCCGAGTCTTCGGTGAGCCGCAGGGGCGCAGCATGCTGCGCCCCTACATCGCGCCCTTCGGGGCTCAGGACGAAAATGTGCCAGCGGCCGTTGTAGATCGACGAAACGAACGCGATCCGCGACCCATCCGGCGACCACCGGGGATCGAGATTCACGGCGCGGTTGGCGGTGAGCGGCGTGACGCGGCCCGATGCCAGATCGAGCAGCTGCAGCTCGATTGCGTCGTGCGCGTAGCGGGCGAATACGACCGTCCGGCCATCGGGGGACCAGTCGGGTTGGTAGTCGTAGACCGGCGCCGACGTGAGCTGCACGGCGGTGTCGGATCCAATGTGCTGCCGCCAGAGCGTGCCCTGCATCGAGTAGATCAGCTCGGTGCCGTCCGGCGACCAGGTCGCGGAGCTGGGACCGCTCGTCGCCTGGGGCACGTACATCTCGCGCCAGTAGTAGGCGTGCGGCAGATCGACCTGTTTGAACACCGGCGCCCGTTGTGCCTGCAGGCCGCCGGTTAGCAGACCGCCGGTTATTAGTAGGGGCGCAGCATGCTGCGCCCCTACCAACAACGCGACGCCGATCACACATCGGCGATCCATCAGCGCGAGGCGTCGAGCCATCGATAGATCGCGAGACGCAGTAGAGGGAGCGGCACCGCGCCGTTCTCCAGCACGTGGTCGTGAAACGCACGAATGTCGAATCGCGCCCCAAGTCTTTGCACCGCAAACGCACGCAGCCGGCGGATCTCCAGCCGGCCCAGTCCGTACGACAAGCCCTGCGCCGGCCAGACGGGATAGCGATCGACCCCGACCTCGGCCCTGAGCAACGGCACGTGCGTGTGCTCGCGGATGTAATCGATCGACTGCTCGCGCGTCCAGCCGAACTCGTGGATCCCCGTGTCCACGACCAGCAACGTCGCCGAGAGGGTGATGTCGGCGAGCATCGCGAAACGCGCGGTGTCCGAAGAATACAATCCCATTTCGTCCGCGAGCTGCTCGGCGTACTCGGCCCACCCCTCCCCCATGCCCGGCGACCAGAAGTACCGCGCGATGGCGGGAATCGTATCGCCCCGTTCGAGCGCGATCGTGCCCTGCAGGTGATGGCCGGGGATCGTTTCGTGGAACGACAGCGCCTCGAGGTCGGCGCGCGACTTGTGCCGCGGGTCGTACGTCGAGAGGTAGTAGATGCCGGGCCGGCTGCCGTCTTCGGCGGGAGGATTCCACTCGCCCACGCTCTGGCGCTCGCGAAACGCCGGGTACGGCTCGACGACGACGGGTGCCCGGGGCAGCCGGCCGAACCAGCGCGGTATCGCGCGGCGCGCCCGCTCCAACGTTTCCCGCGCCCGCCCCAGCATCTCGTCCCGCGTATGGAACGTGTACGCGCTGTCGCGCCGGAGGCGCTCGAGCAGCCTGGAGACGTCGCTCGTGCCGAACGATTGCACCGCGATCAATCGCATACTGTTTTCGAGCTGGTCGACGGTCGCGAGGCCAAGCCGGTACACCGAATCGGGCGAGATCGCAAGGCCGGTGGTCGCGCGAATGCTGGCGCGATAGCACTCGGACCCGTGCGGGTTGGCGAACACGCCGATCTCGGTGCGCGCCCGCGGGAGATACTCGGTCGCGAGAAAATCGCGGTAGCCTCGCATCGCGGGGATGATCTCGCGCTCGATCACCCGGTCAACGCGATTTCAACATTGTGACGCGGAGCGGTGTAGCCGCGCCGCAGCCCTTCCCGATGGTTCGCCAGCTCCGTCGCGATGTAGGCCGGGACGGCGTGCCAGCGCGTGAGCACCTGGCGCCGCGCGTCCTCGGTACCGACGCCCTGCAGCGCTGCGAGCGCGGTGACCGTGGACAGCCACCCGCCACCGGTATGCGCCACGCTCCAAAGCTCGAAGCGACATACGCGCGTCCCCACCGACGCTTCGATGGCGTCGCGCATGATCCCGTACGCGACCCATTCCGGACCCGCTAATCGCTTCGGATTGATTCGCTTGAGCACCGCGAGCCAGTCATCTTCGCGCTGCTGCCAACGCGCCAGCGCGGCGGGCGAATTGTCCGGCAGCTTGTCGTGGCGCGCATTCGCCACCCCGTCGAGCGTCGCTTCGTCCGGATGCTGCTCGAAGTACGCGACGAGATAACTGTCTGCGAGCTGGCGGACTCGCGTCGCCAGGGAGTCGCTCGTCGTCTGAAGTACCAGCGCAAGGGCGAGAATCATGATTTGAGATAGAGCCGTTGCGGGTCCAGCACTTCCCGCAACAGGTGCAGCTCCGTGGTGGTGGGTGGGTCCAGCTGATTCAGGCGCGCGCGCGACTCGAGCTTCCACCCGACGCCGGCGCGCACTTCCGTCGCGTCGATCCCGGGATACAGTCCGGCGAGCACGAGATCGCCGCTCGCCTCATCGCGCTCGAGCACGCCCTTGTCGGTGATCACTTTAGCGACGCGCTGCCCCGGACTGGTCAGGAAGTCGACCCGCTCGGGAAACGCGCGGGGCGACAGCTTCGAGACGATCAGAATGCGGTGGGCGTGAATCGCGATCTCGGCCGCGCCGCCGGAGCCAGGGAGGCGGACCTTGGGCCGCGCGTACGGTCCAATGACGGTGGTGTTGATGTTGCCGTGGCGATCCACCTGCGCTCCGCCGAGAAAGCCGACCTCGATGCGTCCGTTCTGCAGAAAGAGCTGAAATACGTCCGCCATGCCGCACACCATCAGCGAGCCGGTGACGAGCGCGGGATCGCCGATCGAGACGGGAAGCCGCGACGGCGTCGCACCCACCGCCCCGGACTCGTAGATCAGCACGAGGTTGGGGGCATGGGTGCGCCGCGCCAGGTTGCAAGCGAGGTTCGGCAGACCGATTCCCACGAACACCACCTCACCGTCCGCCAGCTCGCGCGCGGCGACGACGGCCATCATCTCGTCGGCCGTGTAGTCAGAAACCGTAATTGACTCCGGCGCAGCGCTGCTCTCCCGCCTTCAGCCGCTCCGCCAGCCTCGGCTGTTTCTGCATGTATTCGGCGCGGTCACGCACGCCGTAGACGAATTCGTCGAGATAGTCACTGAGCACCGCGGACTCGCGCGAGATCGTGTCCCAGCCGATGTAGAATTCGTTGTCGCGGTCGTAGTACCCCTGAGCGTACGACGGATGCGCGCCCCACGGCTCGACCACGACGGCACTCACGATCGTCGCCGGAATCAGCGTCCGGTTCGGATCGGAGCGGACCACGCGCTCGTCCACCAACTCCTCCACGACGACGATCACGCGCTGCGAGGCGAACGCCGCCTCTTTCTGCACGCCGAGCAGTCCCCAGATCTGCGTGTTGCCCTGCGCGTCGGCGCGCTGCGCGTGCACGATCGTGACGTCGGGGTTCAAGGCCGGGACCGTCGCCAGCTCCTCGCCGGTGTACGGGCACGTCACCGATTTGATGCGTGGATTGGCGCGCGGCAGATCGGTGCCCGCGTAGTCGCGCAGCGTCCAGAACGGCAGCCGTGCGGCCCCCGCGCTAAACCTTGCTACCATGCCGAAATGCGAGTACTCCTCGATCTCGAGCGTTTGTCCTTCGACGGCGCGCCGAAACGCGTGCAGCGAGCCGACGCCGGGATTGCCGGCCCACGAGAACACGAGCTTTTTCGCGCAGCCCGCGGCAATCATCTGATCGTAGATCAAGTCAGGTGTGAGGCGGCACAACGTCAGATCGCGGCGATGCTGGCGGATGATCTCGTGTCCCGCGGCGAACGAGATGAGGTGAGTAAACCCTTCAATGACGACGACGTCGCCGTCGCGCACGTATCGCGCGACGGCGTCCTGCATCGACACGACTTTTGACGCTAGTCCGACATCTCGTGCAGGCACTCGTCGATGATCCGGAGGGCGGTGTCGACGTCATACTCATCCACGACCAGCGGGGGCGCGAGCCGCAGCGAGCTCTTGCCGCAGCCGAGGAGCAGGAGGCCTTTCTTGAAGGCGCGGCCCACGATTTCGTGGGGGATGTCGGGGGCGGGCTCGCGCGTTTCGCGGTCCTTCACGAATTCCACCCCGACCATGAGTCCGCGCCCGCGCACGTCACCGATCGCCGCATACTTGTCCTGGAGCTTGCGCGCGCCCGTGATGAGCCGGTCCCCCATCTTCGCGACGTTGGGCAGCAGCTCTTTCTCGACGATGTCGAGTGTGGCGAGCGCCGCGGCGCAGCACACGGGATTGCCACCAAACGTGGTGCCGTGCGCACCGGGCTTCCACTTCATGATCGATTCTTTGGCGATGATCGCGCCGATCGGCATTCCACTTCCCAACCCCTTTGCGGAGAGCAGAATATCAGGCTCGATCCCTTCGTATTCACACGCCCACATCTTCCCGGTGCGGCCCACGCCGCACTGCACCTCGTCGCAGACGAGCAGGATGCCGTAGCGGTCGCAGATCGCGCGCAGGTCCTTCAGGTAGCCCGCCGGCGGGACGACGTAGCCGCCTTCCCCCTGGATCGGCTCGACAAAAATCGCCGCGACGCTGTCGGGCGGCACCTTCTTGGTGAACAGCTCCTCTTCGATCCACGACGTGCAGCGCGTCGTGCAGGCCGACTCGCCGCGGCAGTACTCGCAGCGATACCGATAGCCGTACGGCACGTGATGGACTTCGGGCAGGAACGGCCCGAATCCCGACCGCTGGACGGCCTTGCTCGCGGTGAGACTCAAACCGCCGTAGCTCCGTCCGTGGAAGGCGCCGAGGAAGCCGATGATCGCGGGACGGCCGGTCGAGTGGCGCGCCAGCTTGATCGCACCCTCGACCGCTTCGGTGCCCGAGTTCGACAGAAAAACGCGCTTCTTGCTCGGCCCGGGCGCGAGCTGCGCGAGCCGTTCGCACAGCGCCGCAAAGCTTTCGTAGTAGAAGTCGCTACCGCAGATATGAAGGAAGCGCGCCGCGGCGTCCTGCACGGCCTTCACGACCTTGGGATGCCCATAGCCCGTGGAGGCGACCGCGATGCCCGCCATGAAGTCGAGGAACCGATTGCCGTCGACGTCCTCGACGACGGCGCGCTCGCCGCGGGCCACCGCCAGCGGATACTCCTTGGGATATGATGTCGAGGCGAATCGGTCCTGCCGCTCGACGATGGCGCGCGCCTTGGGGCCCGGCGGCGGCACGACGATGCGGGGGTAGTCGCGTGCTGCGGTCATGCGCGCACCTTCAGCTTTGAGAGTGTCTGCTCGAGCGCCTTCGTAAGCCGGCCCGCGATCTCGCCGATTTCCTCTTCGGTCACGATGAACGGTGGCGCCACCATCACGAGATCCCCGTTGGTCCCATCGGCATGGCCGACATTGGGCCACACGGTGAGACCGGCGTCGAGCGCGGCATCGGCGAATCGTTCGGCAAACTTCGCCGCGCGTGGGAACGGGGCGCGGCTCGCCTTGTCTTCGACGAACTCGATGCCGGCCAGCAGGCCACGGCCCCGGACATCGCCGACGTACGGCAGGTCGGCCAGCTTCGCCAATCGCTGGTGCAGGACCTTCCCCATCTTGGCGCAGCGCTCGACCAGCTTGTGCTTCTTTAAGTAGCGCATCGTCGCCACACCGGCCGCGCAGGCGACGGGGTGATGTGAGAATGTCTGGGCGTGCATGAAGCTGCCGGAGCCTTTGGCGATCGCATCCACGATCTTGTCGGGCGCCGCGATGGCGGACAACGCCGCGTAGCCCCCGGAGATTCCCTTTCCCAGTGTCATGATGTCGGGCGCGACGCCGTACGGCTCGATCGCCCACCACGTCCCGGTGCGCCCCACGCCCACGAGCACTTCATCGGCGATGAACAGGACGTCGTGGCGATCGCAGATCTCCCGCACGCGTCGGAAGTACTCGGGACGGGGCGTCGAACCGCCGGTGGAAGAGCCGCCGACCGGCTCGGCGATGAACGCGGCCACGTTCTCGGCGCCGAGCTGCTCGATCGCCTCTTCGAGCACCGCCGCGCTGCAAACCGGGCAGGCGGGGCCGCGGCCGCCACACTCGCAGCGATACGGATAGGACGCGGGAATCCGGTAAACGTCGACGAGCCACGGGCGGAACATCGCCTTGTACGCTTCGCGTGCGGACGCCGAGAGGGCGAGGAGGGTGCTGCCGTGGTAGCCGGGGCCGAGCGCGATGATTCGGGTTTTGTCGGGACGGCCGCGCTCGATCCAGTACTGCCGGGCCAGCTTCAGCGCCGCCTCGACCGCCTCCGACCCACTACAAAGGAAGTACAGCTTGGACAGGTCACCGGGGAGCGTCTCGGCCAGCTCGTCTGCCAGATTCTCGACCGGGCCGTGGGTGAACATCGTGCCGGAGAGATACCCGTACTGCCGGCACTGCTCGGCGACGGAGTCGGCGATTTCGGGGTTGGAGTGGCCGAGGTTCGCGACGTAGGCGCCGCCGACGGCGTCGAGGTAGCGCTTGCCGCGCTCGTCGATGAGCCAGCACCCCTCCCCGCGCACGATCTTGGGGTACTCGTAGCCGAGTTTGCGGTAGAAGACGTGGCTGTTGGGATAGCGGTGCGAGTTCACCCGTGAAAAGCTACGGTGGGCAACACGAAGGGGCGAGCATGGCGGCTCGCCCCTTATTAAGTTCAACTCCCGCAGGTTACTGGCCCCTCGTCCAATGGCAGGACAGCGGACTTTGGATCCGCGAATCTAGGTTCGAATCCTAGGGGGCCAATCTGCTACGAATGTCCAACGTTCAATGTCCAATGTCCAATGCCGAATGACCTTCGTTGTTGATCTCTCGCCAAGGTGGCGGACTGGATCGCCGGGGGGTGAGGACGTCCTTCAGGGATTCACGTGCCCCCTGAAGGACGTCCTCGCCTGACACAGAGGTCCTACTCACTGCGGAATGAGCCTCACGTTCTTGACCAGTATCTCGGTAACCGTCCCGTCAGGAGCGATCATGCGTTCGCTTTCGGCGAGCACCCGAGCCGTCCCACCGCTGACCAGGTCGACGATTCCTTGCGCGCGAAAGCCGAACGCGTCCGCGCCGTTGCCCGTCACGGTTCGGTCGTTGTCAGTCGAGGTCAGATTGCCTGTGCCCTGAGCGTAGGGACTGAGTTGGCACAGATCCATGAAGTTCCTGAACGGCGACGGCACGGGGCTGTAGACATGGATGTTGACGTCGCGCAAGAGACGCAGCTGCCGGAGTACGTCCTGCATCTCGCCGACCGTCTGCATGGGCTGGGGCTCGGGGGTGAGTGCCCCGCCGCAGCGGCGCAGCGCGTGGACGCCGCCGGGCGGCGCATTCACGACGATGACTAGGTCGGTGGAGACGTCGGCCCAGACGAACAGCAGGACCGAATCGCCACGGAATACGTTCGGCAGGTCCGCGGGCCCATTCATGAAGTCGAACTGCACGCTCGGTGGCCGAGCCGCGACTGTGGTTGGGTTGTCGCAACCGGTGACCGGAAATAGCACGGCCAAACCGGCTGTAAGGAGGGGGTGGGCTCTCATGCTTCACCTCGGTTCGGTTTAGGGTCAAATCCGCCGCTAAGGCCGCGGAGGGGGAACTTCCGCCGGATCAGAATACGCACCGTCCTTGACGGCCACGACGACGAAGCCGTAGCACGAATCACCGCAGCCGTCGGTCTGGTAACTCGTCGTGTTCGGGGGCAGCGTGGCGATGAGATCTGCGTAGCCCCAGGCGTCCCTGTTCATCCACACCTCGTAGCCGTCCTCGAGTGCAGAGTTGTCCGTCCATGTGAGGAGGCCAGAGTCGTCTAGCGCGAGATCCGTCGGGCCCGCGACGGGGGTTGCGCACGCCGTGTTTGACGGAGGCGAAACTCCTTCCCCGTTGAACGCGGACACGCGGTAGCACACTTGCACTTCACTCTCGCGGTCACGGTCCGTGATCGAGCTGATGTTGGCGGTGGTCGTGGCCGCCGTCACCCAGGTCGCACCGTCGTCGGCGGAGCGCTCCAGGCGAAACCCGTCTTCGTTGTTCGCTCTGTCAACCCACCAGATCGCGACCGCGTGGGATCCGGCTGAGCCGGCAATCTCGTACTCGGGTGCCTGTGGCGGGCCCGGCGGCACCGGCGGCGGGGGCGTCGTGGCGCAGACGATGTCGGTGAACACCGAGTAGGACGTCGTCTTCCTGGTCACGCTGACGGCGCGGACCTTGTAGCAATACTGCTTCTCGGCCGCGAGCCCGGTATCGGCGTAGGCGGTCGCGTTCGCGCCGGTCAATGCGATGACGGGGAAGGAGCCAGTCGGTCCGTCGGTCGAGCGGCGCACCTCAAACCCCGTCTCGTTGGTCGCGTTATCGTGCCAGGACACTTCGATCCGTTCGACTGACACCGCAGTGGCGTTCATCATCGACGGCGCGTTCGGTGCCGATCCGGACGAGGAGGACGATGCCCGGATGACCGGAGGAGCCAGAGGATCCCGGCTCTCGCAGCCGATGACGAAGAACAGGACGAGCGACAATACGGAGCAGCACAGACGCGCATTCATTCGACCTCCAGAGTTCGGTATGGCTCGCCAAGGCACGGCCCAGTCTGCATGTTCTCCACAAGATTCATCGGCCGGGTTTGCCAAGGGTTTGAAAGCCGTTATGCGGCGGATAACGGACGCACCCGAAGGGTTCTGCGGTATGATCCGACTCCGAATGCTGGGGACTGTGGATCTCAAAGACTCGCAAGACCGCGAGGTCCAGGCCGTCCTCCGACGTCCCAAGCTCCTCGCGCTGCTTGGTTACCTCGCCGCTGCTCGCCCGACCGGTTTTCACCGCCGCGACACACTCGTTGCCCTCCTCTGGCCTGAGCTCGACAACACCCACGCCCGCAATTCCCTCAGGCAGGCCGTGCACGCGCTACGGGCGGCGCTCGGTCGGCATGCTCTCATGGCAAGGGGTGAAGAGGAGTTGGGACTCGGCGAAGCGACGCTCTCGTGCGATGCCCGTGAATTCGCGGCCGCCCTGGAGGCAGGCGACGCAGAGCGGGCACTGGAACTGTACCGCGGTGGGCTCCTCGAGGGCGTGCACGTGTCGGACGCCGAGGAGTTCGAACGGTGGTTGGATATGGAGCGAGAGCAGTTGCGCCGCCGCGCGTGCGATGCCGCACAGCATCTCGCCGACCGCGCCGAGACCGCAGGGAATGCGACGGCTGCCGTGCGGTGGGCGCTTCGTGTCACCGAGATGTCCCCCTTCGATGAAACAGCAGTACGCCGCCTCATCCAGTTGTTGGATCGGGGCGGCGACCAGGCGGGGGCAGTCCGGGCCTACGAAGAATTCGAGCGGCGCATGGACCGAGACTTGGGGGTCCAGCCGTCCTCACAGACCCGCGCGCTCGTAGACACCATCCGAGGGCGTCGGTCCTCAGCTCGGCGTGCGGCGCGCGTGGAGGTGCCCACGGAGCGCGCGATTCGCGTGGACGTTCCGCTCGTTCCCGCCGTCGCGTCGTCTCACTGGCGTCGCAAGGTTCTCCTCGGGTCTGCGCTGGTCGTGGTCTTGGCAGTCGGCGCTTGGGGCACGGGGATCCCCGGGGTTCTGTGGGCCCGATACCGGGGCATCCCGTCGCTCCGGGCGCAGATCGCAGCGGGTGACTGGGAAGGCGCCAATCAGCTCGCCGGTCGTCTCGAGGCCGTGATCCCGCACGATTCGAGCGTCGCCGCCCTCCGCGCGGCGTTCGCGGATACCGTGAGGATCGAAGGCTCGCCGGCCGGGGCGCGGGTGTACCGCCAGTCCTACAACGGCTCCGGGGCGGAATGGGAATTCCTCGGCGTCGCTCCAATGGCGCGGGTCGTGGTGCCGCGGCTGCCGCTGGTTTCCCGATTCAGGTTCGAGGCGCCCGGCTTCGCCACCGGCCTCGACATCGGGGCGGCGGCGCCCGCGGGACAGCAAACCGTGCTACGGTTCGCTCTCCCGCGAGAGGGCGTCGCGCCGCCGGGTATGGTGTTGGTCGTGGGTGGCGACGTGGCGACGGGGATTCCGCAGCTCGATATTCGCGATCGTGCGGTCCTGACGGACTTCTACATCGCCCGCTTGGAGGTGACCAATCGCGAGTATCAAGGCTTTGTCGATTCCGGAGGGTACCAGCGCCGCGAGTTTTGGCCGCGGGAGTTCGTGGTCGATGGGCGAGCGCTTTCGTGGAAGGACGGGATCGCGCGGTTCGTAGACCTAACGGGGCGGCCCGGGCCATCCACGTGGGAAGCGGGCCGCTTTCCTGCCGGTCGCGCCGACTATCCTGTGGGCGGCGTCAGTTGGTACGAGGCCATGGCATACGCCCGGTTCCGCGAGGCACGGCTGCCGAGCGTCTTCCACTGGACGCGCGCCGCGCGATTCGAAGCGGCAGGGGCAATCCTTACCGCGAGCAACATTGACCGTGTGGGTGGCGGGACCGCCCCGGTTGGCTCGTTCAGGGGCATGAGCGG
>QHUF01000202.1 GCA_003221075.1 Gemmatimonadota bacterium | reverse complement strand
CTGCAAGGTCCACACCGACCGGCCGTCGCAGCAAGACTGGCGTACCCCGCTGCGCTTCGCGGTGGAGTGGCTCGCGCACGAAGTGCACGGGATCTACGACCGCGAGGGCCGCGATCTACCTGGGGGATCGCGGGCGTTTCTCGAGGCCGCAGGAGCCATTGAGCCCGTCCGGGGCGACGAGAACACCGCGCGGCTCATCGAAATGGAGCGAGGGGTGCTGCGCGCCATGTCGTCGTGCGGTTGGTTCTTTGACGACATCGCCGGCCTCGAGGGCCGTCAGGTGCTCCGCTACGCCGCGCACGCGATCTCGCTCGCCGGTGCCGAGAGCGCCCGGCTCGAGGCGGGATTCATCGCTCAGCTTGGCGACGCGCGCAGCAACGATCCCGCCGCAGGGAGCGCGGCTGACATGTTTCGCAGCAGCTTCCAGCCGGCGCCGTCGTGACCGCACCCCTCCGATTCGTCTTCGGCCTGCACCTGCATCAGCCGGTCGGGAATTTCGACCACGTCATGGCCGATCACGTGCGCGACGTCTACCGGCCGATCATCGAGCGCGCAACCGCGGCCGCCTTCTTCCCGCTGACGCTGCACGTCTCCGGTCCGCTGTTCGAGTGGCTGGAACAGCACGACACCGCATGGCTCGACATGATCGGCCGGCTGGCCGCCGATCGCCGCGTGGAGCTGTTGTTGGCTGGATTCGACGAGCCGATCCTCGCGGCGCTCCCCCGCCCCGACCGGCTCGAACAAATCGGTCGCATGCGCGAATACCTGAAGCGCCGCTTCGGGGTCGACGCCAGCGGGCTGTGGCTCACGGAGCGGGTGTGGCAGCCGGAGCTGGCCGCTGATCTGACCGAAGCAGGCGTCGAATATGCGCTCGTGGATGACCGCCATTTCCTGGTCAGCGGATTCCGGCACGACGAGCTACACCGCCCGCATCACACCGAGTCGGACGGCCGCCGCGTTGGTCTCCTCGCCATCGACGAGCGGCTCCGATACCTGATCCCGTTCCGCCCGCCGGAGGAGACCGCGGAATACCTGCGGCAACTTCGCTCCCAAGGACACGGCCTGGCCGTCCTCGCCGACGACGGCGAGAAGTTTGGCGGCTGGCCGGGCACGAAGGAGTGGGTCTACGGCTCCGGCTGGCTGGACACGTTCCTGCAGACGATGGAAAAGCTGACCTCCGCCGGCGAGATCCAGCTCTGCACCGGCCAAGAAGCGTTCCGGCAGGTCGCTTCGGGTGGACTCGCCTACCTCGGCACGGCCTCGTACCGCGAGATGGAGAAATGGGCGCTCCCGCCGGCGGCCCAGCGGGAGCTGACGAAGCTGGAGGAGGAGCTCGGCCCCGAGGGTCTGGCGGCCTCGGCATCGTTCGTTCGCGGGGGACACTGGCACCATTTCCTGGTCAAGTACCCGGAGTCGAACCGCATGCACAAGGCGATGGTGGCGCTGTCCGCGCTGTCGCACAGTCGTGGCGACCCCCCAGAAGCCAGGCGGGCCATCGGTCGCGCCCAATGCAATGACGCGTACTGGCACGGCGTGTTCGGCGGACTCTATCTCCCGCATCTGCGCAACGCGATCTGGCGTCAGCTCGCGATCGCCGAGCGGGCCTTGCGTCACGGAGAGTCTCTTGCGTACGAGGAGCTCGATCTCGACTACGACGGCTACCCGGAGCTGTGGATCCACTCCGCGGAGTTCTCGGCCGTGATCAGTCCCCATCGTGGCGGCGCCGTCGAAGTGCTCACACGATTCAGCGACCTCATCAATCTCGCCGACGTCCTGACGCGGCGACGGGAATCGTATCACGAGCTCCCCAAGCAGCAGCCACACGGCCACGGTGACAGCAGCGGCGGCACCGCGAGTATCCACGACATCGAAAGGGCATCACGCCTCACGGCGCTGCCGCCGGTCGACGCCGAGCCGCGCGCGATCCTCGTCGAGCGGCTGCTTGGCGCGGATGTGGCCGCCGACGATTACGCGAGCGCGAAATACACCGCGATCCGGTCGTGGGCAGCCGCGCCGATGCGCGCCCGTGTGTCCATCAGCGGGGATTCCGCCACCGTGGTGCTGCAGGGGGGGGGCAACGATCTCGAGAAACGATTGACATTCGACCGGGCGGGCTGTCTCGCCGCCGCATACACGTGGAACGGGTCGGCAGCACCCACCAACGCGGTGTTCGCGCCCGAGCTGTCGCTGGCTCGTGAAGTGCCGCTGCGCCTTCAACCTGACGCCGACGTCTGGCGCTCCAAGATCACCACGGTCGCGCGCAGTGAGCGGGGATTTGAGGAAACGGTCCAGGGCATCTCGCTCACGCCGCGTTGGCCGGCCCGTCTTGGAGCCTGCTCGCTCGAGCTCGGCTGACGCGTTTATTCTTCAGGCATGTCCCGCGCATTCGTCACAGCGTCGTTCGAGAGTCTCGCCGACCAGCTGGCTGACGTCGGCCGTCACTGCTACGAGCGCGGCTGGGCACTCGGCACGAGCGGCAACTTCAGCGCGGTCGTGCGCCAGGAACCCCTCACGCTCGCGATCACGACGAGTGGCGTGGACAAGGGCCTGCTCGAGGCGAGTCACATCGTCGAGATCGACGCGCGCGGACGGGTACTCCAGGGATCGGGCACGCCGTCGGCCGAAGCGACGGTACATCTGGCAATCGTGCGCGCTCGGGGCGCGGGCGCAGTGTTGCATACGCACTCCATTTGGAGCACGATTCTGTCGGACGCGGCGACCGATGGCAGTCTCATGATCGAAGGCTATGAGATGCTCAAGGGTCTGGATGGCGTTCGCACGCACGAGCATCGCGAGCGGTTGCCGGTCATCGAGAATAGGCAGGATTGGGCACGTGCCGTGCCACAGGTTGAAGTGGTGCTGCGTGAGAATCCCGAGGCGCACGGGTTTCTGATCCGGCGCCACGGGCTCTACACCTGGGGCAGCGATCTCGCCGAGGCCAAGCGGCAGATCGAGATCCTTGAATTCTTGTTCGAAGTGATGGGACGAAAGCGAGGCATCGCATGGCAACCGTGAAAATCCCGGCAGAGCAGCGCACCCTGACCGATCAGGCAGAGGTGACGGCGTATCTTGCCAAGTTGGGTATCGACTACGAGCGCTGGCCGCTGGCCCAGCGCGCGGCCGCGAACGCCCCCCCGGACGCAGTCCTGGCCGCTTATGCACCGGAGATCGAGCAACTGAAGGCTCGGGGCGGCTACGTCACGGCCGACGTCATCGACGTCACACCGGCAACCCCCAACCTCGAGGCGATGCTCGCGAAGTTCAGCACCGAGCACTGGCACGATGAGGACGAGGTGCGGTTCATCGTCCGGGGCCGCGGCCTGTTTCACATCCATCCGCGCGAGGGGCAGGGGCCGGTCATCGCCATCGAGGTCGAAGCGGGAGATCTGATTCGCGTACCGCGCGGCACGTGGCACTGGTTCGACCTGTGCGCCGATCGTGACATTCGCGCGATTCGTCTGTTCCAGGACAAGGCCGGATGGACGCCGCATTACACGAACAGCGGGACAGACAAGGGCTTCCAGCCGCTGTGTCTGGGACCGACGTACATCCCGCTGAGCGGAGCAGGCTCGCGCTGAACGACATTCGCGCGATCCTGCTGGACATCGAAGGCACCACCACACCGATCGAATTCGTCCATCAGGTGCTGTTTCCGTACGCGCGCGCGCGCGTGCACGACTATTTGGAGCAGGGAGACATCGCGCTGCTCCGGGCGGAATACGCTGCCGAACCGCCCACCCCTGACCTTCCTGCGTGGAATCCGGAAGCCTACGTCTACTGGCTGATGGATCGCGACCGCAAATCGACGGCACTCAAAGCGCTGCAAGGCCGGATCTGGGAAGCCGGGTATCGCGCAGGCGAGCTGAAGGGGAAAGGCGAAGTCTATTCCGACGTGCGCCCCGCGCTCGAGCGCTGGCACGCCGCCGGCAAGATGATTGCGATTTTCTCGTCGGGCAGCGTGCAGGCACAGCGCAATCATTTCGCCAATACCACCGCCGGCGACCTCTCGCCGTTTCTGTCCGGCTACTTCGACACGACGACCGGACCAAAGCGTGAAGCGATCAGCTACCGAAAGATCGCGACAGCGCTGGGTCGCTCACCGCGTGACATCCTGTTCGTTTCCGACGTTGTCGCGGAGCTCGATGCCGCGCGCCTCGCGGAAATGCGGACGGCGTTGTGCATGCGCGAGCTCGAGTCCCCAGTCCCTGTGCCTAATCCCACGGAGCATCCTCGCATTCGCTCCTTTGCCGAGCTAGCGTAGACGCCATGACTCTCGCCGCGATCATCGGACTGCTCGTCGTCGCGTGGGCCGTCTACGCGTTCAATCGTCTCACGCAGCTCCGCCAACTCGGCGACAACGCGTGGGCCGATATCGACGTACAGCTGAAACGCCGGCACGATCTCATCCCGAACGTGGTCGCGGTCGTGCAGGGCCACGCCGGCTACGAGAGAAGCACACTCGAGGCCGTCGTGGCGGCCCGCGGGCGCGCGGTGCAAGCGTCGCAGGCGGGACCGGCGACGCGCGCCCGCGAGGAAGACCCGCTCGGGAACGCCCTGCAGCGCGTCCTGGCGGTCGCCGAAGCGTACCCCGAGCTCAAGGCGGCGGCGAGCTTCGCCTCGCTACAGGCGACACTGACCGACGTCGAAGATCATCTCCAGAACGCCCGGCGCTATTACAACGCGGTCGTTCGCGATTTCAATACCGCCATCGCGCAATTCCCTTCCGGGATCATCGCCGGGATGATGCGCCTCAAGCCGCGGGAATTCTTTGGTCTGGACGATCCCTCTGAACGGGCCGTGCCGAAGGTGCCACTGATCCTACTATTCCTCGCGTTCTCGGCAACATCGCTCAGTGCGCAACGCTCCTACTCGATCGAGCGGTTCGACGCGCGGATTCTCGTCAATCGAAACGCCAGCATCGATGTGACCGAAACGATTACCGCACGCTTCGTGGGCTCCTACAACGGGTTGTTTCGCAAGATTCCGGTCGTGTATCGCAACGCCCAGGGATTGAACTGGACAATCGGTGTCGCGCTCCAGCGGGCCCGCGACAATGCGGGACACGATCTGCGCACGGAGACGAGCTACGAAGGCGCATACGTCAAGTACAAGATCTGGATTCCGGGCGCTGCCAACGCGGATCGCACCATCGTCTTGCAGTATCGTGCGACCAACGCGCTCCGCTTCTTCGACGAGCATGACGAGCTGTACTGGAACGTCACCGGCGACGAGTGGGAGGTGCCGATCCGGAAGGCCTCAGCCGAGATCGACCTGCCTGCCGGGGCACCGGGGCTTCGTCCCGAGATCGACCAACGGGCCGGGACACCGGGGGTTCGCGCGATTGCGTACAACGGCGTCTACGGCTCGACCGCCCGCGACGCGAAGGTGACGATCAGCGACACTGTCATTCGCTTCGTCATGCCGCACCGGCTGGATTTTCGCGAAGGACTGACAGTCGTGGTCGGGTGGGACAAAGGTGTCGTGACGGCACCCACGGCCGCGCAGCGGGAGGCCGCGACCTTCCGCAGCAACTGGCCCCTCTTCATCCCGATCGCCGTCTTGCTGTTTGCCTTCATGCGGTGGCGCCGGTACGGCCGAGATCCGAGCAGCCGGCCCATTGTAGTGCAGTATGAGCCGCCGGCCGGCATTTCACCGGCTGAAGCCGGCACCCTGCTCGACAACAACGTGGACATGCGCGACATCACCGCTACGCTCGTGGACCTCGCAGTCCGCGGATACCTGCGGATCGAGGAACAGGAGAAGGAAAAGATGCTTGGCCTGTTCGGCGGCGGGTCGTCGTACATCCTGCACCGTCTGAAAACGAGCGACGGGCTCGCACCTCATGAAGTGGGTCTGTTCAACGGCATTTTCGGCATCGCGACCTTCTCCAGTAAACCTGGCATCACCATCAGCATTCGCGTCGAGGGCGCATTCGTTGGCGGCGGCGACCGTGTACCACTGGATTCGCTCGGCACCCAGTTCTACCAGCAGCTCGAGGTGATCCGGAATGCGATCTGGGACCAACTGAAGACGAAGGGCTTTTACAAGAGCCGCCCGGCGAAAGCGAAGCAGAGCGCGATGGCGTTGGGGTGCCTGGTACCGGTCGGTATCGTCATCGCCGGCTTCTTCCTCGCCCCGATCTTCCTCCTGACCCAGGTGTCCTTCTGGATCGCCGCCCTCGTGTCCGCGCTCGTTCTGCTGTTGTTCGCGCAGATCATGCCGGCACGGACGGAAGCCGGGACGCGCGCCCTGGAGCAAGTGCGGGGCTTCGAAGAATTCCTGCGCCGGGTGGAATCGCAGCACATGCAAGCGATCGTCGGTCATCCCGAGTTGTTCGACAAGTGCCTGCCGTATGCGATGGCCTTCGGGGTCGAGCAACAATTCGCGCGCGCGTTCGAAGGCATCTATAAGGAGCCGCCCGGCTGGTACGTCGGACCCAGCGTCGCCGACTTCAACGTGCGGTACTTCTCGCGCAGGGTATCGTATCTCGGAAACCTCGCGGGCACGATGATGTCCTCCACACCGCGCAGCGTCGGCACGATGTCGTCCTGGGGGAGCTCATCCTCCTCATCGTCCTCGCCGCGCCTGTCGTTCGGCTCGGGCTTCGGCGGCGGTGGCAGCTCCGGGGGCGGTGGCGGCGGCAGCTCGGGCGGTGGCGGCGGAGGCGGCGGTGGCGGCGCGTTCTAGCGGCCTCGCCCTCTTGCTCGTCGCGCTCGCGGCGACGCCGCTCGCCGCGCAGCGCTCCTACTCGATCGAGCGGTTCGATGCCCGGATTCGCGTCAACCGCGATGCCAGCATCGACGTCACCGAAACGATCACGGCGCGATTCAACGGCTCCTACAACGGGCTGTTCCGCACAATTCCGGTCGAATAC
>QHUF01000201.1 GCA_003221075.1 Gemmatimonadota bacterium | reverse complement strand
GACAGCTGGTCCTCGTCCACGATCGCCTGAATCGTTTTCGACTCGGGATCGGAGAAGACGCGGGCGACGCGGGCCGGCGCCAGCGACAGCTTGGCGAACCGCTCGGGGTCGGACGACCACGGGACGATGTCGATGCGCTCGCCGTTGAGCTCGTTCACGACAGCCTGGACGCGCGAGCCCTTCAATCCCACGCACGCGCCGACCGGATCGATACCGTCGTCGCGCGACCACACCGCGATCTTGGTGCGGCTGCCCGCTTCCCGTGCCGTGGCGCGGATCTCGACGATCTGCTGCTGAATTTCGGGGACCTCCAGCTTGAACAGCGCTTTGACGAACAGCGGGTCCGCACGCGACAAAATGAGCCGCGGGCCTTTCGGCGTCTCCTCGATCCGCTTCAGCACCGCGCGAATCGTATCGCCCTGATGGAAGTGCTCGCGATGATTCTGATCGCGGTAGGGGATGATCGCTTCGGCTTCACGGAACTTGTTGAGCATGACGACGATTTTGCCGCGCTCGATCTGTTGGACCTCACCCGAGAGCAGCTCGCCCACCTTGCCGGAGAACTCCTCCCGGATGCGGGAGCGCTCGCCTTCCCGGACGCGCTGGATGATGCGCTGCTTCGCCGCCTGGACCGCGGTCCGTCCGAACTGCTCGAACGGGACTTCTTCTTCAAGCACGTCCCCCGGCGCGAAGTCAGGATCCTCGTACCGCGCTTCCTCGAGCGAGACCTGGGTCCCCGGATCCTCGATGGTTTCGACGACCGTTTTGAGGACCACGATCCGGATCGATCCCTTCATCTCGTCGATCCCGATCTCGGCACGGACGTTGGGGCCGTAGCGCTTCACGAGCGCGGCATGGAGCCCGTCCTTGAGCAGGTCGATCAGCTCGCCGCGCTCAAGCTGCTTCGTGTTCGTCAGCTCTTTGATTGCGGAGACAACATCAGTCGCATTTGCCATCACAAGTCCTTGTCGGCCATCAGCCATCAGCCGTCTGTATCGCTCGCGAGGCGAGCATCCCGTACGTCCGAGAGCCTGTATTCGCGCTCGGCATCACCCTTCGGCTGGAGCACCACCGTTTCTTCATCGGGGACCGACACGATTCGGGCCCGCACCCGCCCCAGCCCTGCCAGTTTCACGTTGACGTCACGTCCCACGAACTGGGCCCAATGGCGGTGCCAGCGCACGGGCCGTTCGATCCCCGGGCTCGACACCTCCAAGACATACCTATTGCCCAGGGGACCGCCTACATCGAGCCATTGTTCGAGCGCCCGACTGACCTGGCTGCAGTCTTCGACCGTGACGTTCCGTGGCGGACAGTCAATGCGGACTTGGACGAGCGGTCGATTCGGCGTACCGCCGATGCGCAGGTCGGCCAGATCGAACCCCAATGCTTCGAGCCGGGTCCGAAAGGCCTCGACAAGACTCTCAGTGAGCATAAAAAAAAGCGCGGGCCGAACTTCGCCCGCTGCAGGGTGGGAATGTAGCCCGGCTCTCCCCTATGTCAACCGAGCGCTCGCCCGAGGTACGCGACCATCCGTCCATCCCGCCCGCGCGAGGCGCGATGCGAGAAAAATCGGTCACGCTCCTCGGCGCTGCACCACGGCGAAACCGTGATCTCCTCGATGCCCAGCTTGCGCGCCTGCTGCGTCAGGATGGCGCGCAGATCCAGCAGCACCGTTCCGCTCAATCCAAAACGTACCGCGACCTCAGAACCCACTTCATAACACTTGCCACAAATACCGACGCCGCAATGCATTACAATATCGCGTCCCTTTGCGAAGCCGCGCCACTTCAGCAGCTCGACGCATTGGTCCAGGATGCCGTCGGCCGTCCCACGCCAGCCCGCGTGGACGAGCGCGATGGCGCCCTGCTCTGGGACGGTGAGGTACACCGGGATACAGTCGGCGACGGTCACCGTGAGCAGCACGCCGCGCTCTCTCGTCGCATGCCCATCGATGCCGTCGAGGATGAGCCAGCCGTCCGGCAGAGCCTCGTGCCAGTAGACGTCGGTGCCGTGCACCTGATGCGCCAGCACCGTGGCGGGAAAGCGTGCGCCGAACGCGGCCCGGAACGCGCGCCAGCGGCCGATGACCTGTCCGACCGGTTCGTCGCTCCATAGCCCAAGGCTGAGCGGACGCGTCGTGATCCCCGCGACCACCCCATACCGCTCGGCCCACTCCGCCAACTCGAGCCGCGGGACGGCGGCGTCGCCGGCGGGGACTTCTGAAAGCGATGGAACGATGGAAGGTTGGAATGATGGAACGTGGTGTGATGCGTCTTTCACGTTCTTCCTTTCCCTCTTTCCATCGTTCCATCGTTCCTCTCAATTTGCGCCCCTAACGCTCGCAACCGCTCGTCGATGTGCTCATAGCCCCGCTCGATCTGCCCGATGTTGTGGATCACCGAATCACCCTGCGCCGCGAGCGCCGCCAGCAGCATCGCCATGCCGGCGCGGATGTCGGGGCTTTCTACCGACTGCCCCCGCAAGGCCGAAGGCCCGGCGATGACCGCGCGATGGGGATCGCACAACACGATGCGCGCGCCCATGCCGATCAGCTTGTCCACGAAAAAGAGCCGCGACTCGAAGAGCTTCTCGAATACGAGCAGCAGGCCTTCGCACTGGGTCGCGACGACGATGGCAATGGACATGAGGTCCGCGGGAAACGCGGGCCACGGTCCGTCCTCGAGCTTCGGCACGTGGCCGCCCAGATCGGGACGGATGCGGCGCTCCTGGTCGGCGTCGACGATGAGCTTCGTGCCTTCGAGCCGCGGCCGCACGCCCAGGCGCTCGAACGCGAGCAAGGTGGACCGGAGATCGTCGCCGCGCACGCCGTCGATCGTAATCGCGCCGCCGGTCACGGCAGCCAGTCCGATGAACGAGCCGATCTCGATGTGATCGGGGCCGACGGTATGTGGAGCCGCGGTCAGCGCGGGACGGCCTTCGATCGTGAGCGTGTTGCTGCCGATGCCGTCGATGGCCGCGCCCAGGGAGACGAGAAACCGGGCCAGGTCCTGGACGTGCGGCTCCGACGCGGCGTTGCGTAACACGGTGGTGCCGCTCGCGCGGACCGCGGCCATCAGGGCGTTCTCGGTACCGGTGACGCTGGGCTCGTCGAGAAAGATGTCGGCGCCTTTGAGCTTGCCTTCCAGCGTGTACGCGTCGCCGACCGTGACGTCCGCGCCGAGCCGTTCGAGTGCCAGAAAGTGCGTGTCGACGCGCCGCCGGCCGATGACGTCGCCGCCCGGCGGGGGCAGCGTGACGCGGCCGAAGCGTGCCAGCATCGGACCCGCGAGCAGAATCGAGGCGCGAATTTCCTTGCTCAAGGCCGGATCGAGCGACTTCGGTTCCGCCCGGCTGGTGTCCACCTCGACGGTGTTCGTGCCGTGCCACTGCACCGCCGCGCCGACGTGCTGCAGCAGCGCAAGCAGGGTTTCGACGTCGCGAATGCGGGGCACGTTGTCGATGCGGCACGGGCCGTCGGCGAGGAGGGTGGCCGCGAGAATGGGAAGGGCCGCGTTCTTGTTGCCGGCGGGCCGGATCGTGCCCGAGAGGGGACGCCCTCCCGTGACACGGAACGACGGTGGCATAGGTCCGCGCAAGCTACGGGGGCGCTTGCGTCTGCGTCAAGCGTTCGCGAACGTTGGCCCTCGTGCATCCCGTGCTTGCGCTGGCGCTCGTCATCCTCGCCGGCATCGGCGTCACACGCCTGTCGCGGCCTTCCTTCCGCTATCCTGCGTTGCTGGGCGACCTCCTCGCGACGGGCGTGCCGTTCCTGTTGCTCGGCTTGCTGCTCGGACCGGGACTCGGGGTCGTCGACGCCGCCGGACTGCGCCTGCTTCAGCCCGTCGTGGCGCTCGCGATCGGCTGGACCGGCGCGTTGTTCGGCACGCGCCTCGAATGGCGCATGGTGCGACGCATTTCGCGTCGCACCTGGCTCCTCGGCGCGACGCTCGCCGTTCCCGTGCTTCTCGTGACGACCGTGATGGCGTTAGTCCTGGCGCGCGCGCTGCCACCGCTCGCGGAAGCCTGGGGCCGGCCCCTCCTCCCCGCGGCGCTCGTGCTGGGCGGCGCGCTGACGACGGCAGCCAGCCAGCGTGGTCCGCGACTCGGCCGGCGCAACGCCCTGCTCGATACGGCATTCGGCGCGGCGGCTGTCACGGTCGCCGTCGCGCTCTACCATCCGCACCTTGCCCCGCGAAACATCCTGCTCACGCTGGTCGCTGGGGCAGCGCTGGGCGGCCTGTTCGTCGCGCTCGCGCGCGGCGGGTTGCTGGCGGAGCCACGCGACGCGGGCGTCGCGGCGTTCGCGGTGGTCCTGTGCGGCGCCGGCGTCAGCTACGCCGCCGGCCTTTCGCCCTTCGTCGTGTGCGGGCTCGAGGCGGCCGTCTTCATGACCTTCTCGCCCACCAACGTGCGTCACGCCGTCGCCGAGCTGTTGCGCCGCTGGGAGATCGCGCTGTACGCAGCCTTCCTTATAGTCGCCGGTGCCCTGCTCCAGCCGCTCACCGTGTGGCTGCTGCCGGCCGCGGTGGTGCTCGCAGTGATCCGCGTGGTGGTGCGCTGGGTGACGGTGCGATTCGGTCTCGATCAAGTCGATCCTGTCTGGCGATCGCTGCCGTTCGCGCCGCCGCGGGAATTTGCCCATTCCGTCATCCGCCAGGGTGCCACGGCGGTCGCACTCGCCGCCGGGTTCGACCTGATACGGGGAACGCCCCGCCCGATGCTGGTCACGATCCTGCTGAGCGTCATGGCCGCGGAGGCACTCGCATCGGTGCCCCTGTTGACAGCATCGCCACGGTCAGCAGAGGTTTCGTGATGCCAACCTGGGTCGGCGTGGTGTCGGCGATCAGTCTGGCCATCATCGCGATCGCGGCCCTCGTGGCAGCGGTTGGGATCAGTGCCGCGGCGCTTGGCGTGCGCGCGGCGGTAAGGGCCCTGAGAGGTTTTGCGGGACCGGCGATCGCCGACGTGCGTCAGCTGATCGGCTCGATCAAGACCGAGGCCGATGCCCTGGTCGGCGCATCGCGCGACGTACGGCAACGCATTGTCCGCGCAGCAGATAAAGCCGAGGACCGACTCACCGATCTCGATGCGCTCGCCGAAGTCTTGCAGCACGAGTTCGAGGAAACGGCCATCGATGCCGCCGCCACGATGCGGGATGTGCGCCGCGGGCTCTCGGTATGGAAATGGAGCCGCAAGTTGCTGAAGCGCAAAAAGCGACCGTGAAGCGACTGGCCGCGGCCGCCTGCCTGGCCGTCATCGCACTGGTGCTCTTCCCGGGAGTCGCGCACGCCTGGACGCCCGGCACCCACATCTTCCTGGGTGAATCGGTGCTCGCGAATCTGCACCAGCTCCCCACCATCGTCGCCGATCTGCTGCGCGCGTTCCCGTTCGATTTTCTCTACGGCAACATTGCGGCCGACACATCGATGGCGAAGAAGTATGCGCCGGTCGGCCGGCATTGCCACGCGTGGCACGTGGGCCAGGAGATCCTCGACCTCGCGCCAAGCGATCCGCTGCGTGCCTTTGGTCTCGGGTACCTCTCCCACCTCGCCGCCGACACGATCGCGCACAACTTTTTCGTCCCGCGCCAGCTGGTGCTCACCTCGAGCACGGTCGCGCTCGGTCATTCCTACTGGGAGAGCCGCTTCGAGACGCATCTCGGCGACGCCTACGCGCGGGAGGCGCGCGATGTCATCCTCAAAGACCACACCGCGAGCGACGCGCATCTCGACGAGATTCTGTCGCCGACACTCTTCAGCGTCCGAACCAATCGCCGCCTGTTCCGCGGCATGGTGCATCTCACGGAGAGTCAGAGCTGGCAATGGGTGTTCCAGGTGATCGCCGGCACGAGCCGGTGGGACCTCGCTGACTCGGACATCGAAAAGCACATGGCCGTGGCGTTCGAGTACGTGATGGAAACCCTGGGCGCCGACGCCAGCGACGCGGCGGCCCGGCGGCTGGATCCCGCGGGTGAGAAGGCGTTGGGACTGGCGAAACGGATGCGGCGCCAGGCCCTGCGCGAAGGCGGCCGGCACGAGCCCGAGCGTGTCGAAGAAACGGCGCAACAGCATTTTGGGTTGCCGACGCCGGCGCTCGAGTACTGGAAGCAGTCGCGCGCGCAGCGTCCCTGGCGGGAGAGCTAGGAGGCGAGTTTCTCTTCGAGGACGCGCTGGGCGAGCTTCGGATCGGCCTTCCCGTTGGACAGCCGCATCACCTTCCCGACAAAAAACGGCAGCAGCTTCACTTCGCCCTTCTTGTACCGCGCGACTTCGGTCGGATGGGCGCCCAGCACGTCGGTCACCCATCCCGCGACGACGTTCGTGTCCGCCACCTGGATGACGCCGAGTGACTCGGCGACCGAGCGTGGATCGCCGCCCTTGGCGGCGACCTCGGCGAACACCCGCTTCGCGGCTTGATGGCTCAGCGTCCCGCCCTTGACGAGCCCGATGATCTGCGAGAGCGCGGCCGGGGTCACACGCAACTCGTCATTGTGGTCCTTCGCGTCGGCGAGCGCCTCGGTCATGACCCAGTTGGCCGCGTGCTGCGGCTCGGCGCTGGTCTTCGCGACCGTCTCGAAATAATCGGCCACGGCACGCGTCGCCGCGACGACCGCGGCATGCTCACGGCTGAGGCCGTAGCTCGCCACGAATCGATCGCGCTTGGCCCCAGGCAGCTCCGGCAGCTCGCTCTGCTGCTCGGCGACGAACTACGGCGTCAACACGAGCGGCGGCAGGTCGGGCTCGGGGAAGTACCGGTAGTCGTGGCTCTCTTCCTTCGAGCGTTGAGGGCGA
>QHUF01000200.1 GCA_003221075.1 Gemmatimonadota bacterium | reverse complement strand
CGATGACTCGTTTTGTAGATCAAATCGACTCCTCCGGGTTCGCAATCGTCCCCTCGGTCCTGCCCAAGGACATGCTCGAGACGTCTCGTGCGCGGGCAGCGTAACCCGCGCTTGAAGCTGGCGGCGCCCGCGCGTGGTGTTATAGAATTCCGTTTATGAACATTCGAATTCGGCGCCCACCTCTAATGACCAGCACGCCCCGAAATCCGTACGTGTGGCTTTGGGTGGCATCGTGTGCCACGACTCTAGCCTGTAACGCTTCGACTGAGCCCTCTCCCGCGGATCAGAAGATCGCTTTCTGGAGTGTCCGCAGCGGCCATTATGAGATCTATGTCATGAACGGTGATGGTTCGGGTGTCACGCCGCTTACCACTGACACGGCGATCCACCTGGATCCAACCTGGTCGCCTGACGGCCGCAAGATCGCGTTCGCCACCAATCGCGATGGAAACTATGAGGTGTACGTGATGAATGCCGACGGCTCGGCCGTTAGCCGGCTCACCAATGACACGGCGTCGGATTTCCAGCCGGCGTGGCGCCCCGATGGCACAACGATCGCCTTTGCCACCAACCGCGACGGGAACTACGAAATCTATCTAATGAATCCCGACGGCTCGGCCCCCACTCGGCTCACCAATGACACGGCGGCGGACCTGGACCCAGCCTGGTCGCCTGACGGCAGAAAGATTGCGTTCGCCACGACTCGCGACGGCAACTCTGAGATCTATGTGATGAATGCGGACGGCTCGGCCCCAACGCGGCTCACCCACGACACCGCGACAGATTACGAGCCCGCGTGGTCGCCGGATGGCAACAAGATCGTGTTCGTCAAGCAAACCGCGCCAGGCAATACGGATATTTACGTGATGAACGCGGACGGGTCCGGTGTCGTCCCGCTCACCAATACCAGCTCGGACTTTGAGCTCGAGCCAGCGTGGTCACCAGATGGGACGAAGATTGCATTCTCAAGCGACCGCAATGGAATCAGCTACGACATTTACTTGATGCGGCCCGACGGTTCGGGTGTCACCCCGATCACCAACAGCCTGGGAACGGACGCCGCACCGAAATGGCGCCCGTAAAGACTTAGCGCGCTGGCCAGCATCTTTGGAGACCTCATGGACCGTCGCGCCCTGATCGTGCTCACGCTTGTGCTTCCCTCGGTGCTGGCAGGGCAGTCGCCGCCCACGCCCGAGGTGCCCAATGCCGTCATGTTTGAATTCATCACGTTTGCCGACTTCTTCGGGAGTCGGCTCGTCGCGGCCTTCGATTCCATCCCAGCAGCCCGATACGACTACCGGCCTACCCCCTCACAGCAGACCATCGGCTACATCGCCCAACACCTCGAGAATGCGAACTACAGCCTGTGTGAGCGTCTCGGCGTCCTGAAGCACCCGAGGACTCCCAAAGATTCGTTGTCGGACACCGTCAAAGCGCAGTGGCCGAAGGACACCCTCGTCCACCGTCTCGAGGCCTCACTCCGCTTCTGCGACACTGCCATGGAGCACGTGGGGAAACTCGAGTCGCCGGCGCTGGCGAGCACCTTGCTCGCGTTCGAGACCGATTTGGCAGAGCACTACAGTCAGATCTCGAGCTACATGCGACTGCTCGGCATGGTGCCTCCTTCGGCGCTGCCGCCGCGGGCACGCGTGGGGATCGAGTTGCCGGCATCGGCGTTGTCACCATACGTAGGCGTCTACGAGCTCGCGCCAGGCCTGGAGCTCGACGTCACGCTGCAGAACGGGGCGCTCCATATCAGGTCGAGCATAGGCAGCGCCGCGGTACAACTGTGGCCCGAGAGCAACAACGACTTCTTCGCCAAGGACGTGGACGCACAAGTCACCTTTGTGCGCGATGCGAGTGGAGCGGTATCGGGCCTCGTCCTCCACCAGTATGGCCGCGACCGGCCGGCGAAGAAGCGTCAATCGTGAGGGCGCAGGCATGTCAGTAGTTGCTCCTGGCTCAGAACCTTGGCTCCGAACTCGCCGTGCCACTCGCCCGAGTCGACTCGTTTGTATGCGAGCTGCACGCAATGGCCGGAGTCGGCAAGGAAATCGCGGCGCTCTCAGCGCAGACGTCGCATCGATGAGCATTCTGAAACTCTTGCTAGTCCCAGTGCTTCTGTCCGCTGCCTGCACACGCGGGCATGAACCAGTCTATCGCTACATAAACGTCACTGGCGGTCGGATCGCGCTGGGGCAGCCGCTTGGCAAGCTCTATAACGCGGAGCCCGTTGATGACACCACCTATCGGTTGCGGCCAGGCACATTCGCGGGTGGCGGAACCACTTCGATTGTCGTGTTCACGGATCGAGGTGACACCGTCCGATACATGCGCTTCACGTATGACGGCACCGAGTCGTTGACGGACAAAATCCGCGGTTAGGTCGGAAGCCTAGGTCCGCCGAAGCAATGGGGAGAGGAAGGCCAGGAAAAACTGTACGTCTGGGAGGATCCCAGAACGCGTTTTGAGATTCATTTCTCCCGCGAGAAGGGCGGGGAATTCTGGTCATCCTTGATCGATCGTCGCGGTTCCTGAGGTTCTGTCGAACAGGCGCCACGATCGGGACCTATGACGCCAGACGCAATCGCCTCTTTAGAGCATCGCCTTGCCCTGCGACTTCCGGAGCCGTATCGCGACACGATGTGCTCCTATCCTTTTGGCCCGGACTCCTCCGCCGCCGAACTCTGGCTCCTCGACGATTCGCGGAGACTTCTGCAGCTCAACCGTGCTCGAGCTAACGTCTGGCCACGCGGGTTCTTTGCCCTCGGTACCGACGGAGGGGAACTGACGTATCTGCTCGATACCGCTACGCCGCCCTTCCCGGTCCTCGCGTTCAACCTGGAGTCGGGCAAACTAGAGCCCCACGCTCCGAGTTTCCCCGCCTTTGTGAAGCTCCTGCACGACGAGCTAGGGTTCATTGAGGCCGATGAACGCGCGACGCACGAAGCGTTTCGAAAAAAGAAGTGGTGGCAGTTCTGGATTCGGCCGTAGATTGAGGAATGAATTCTTCTTCAGCACGCCGCCAGAATGAGTCCTGATCTCCGCAACGCAAACTATGATGAGTTTCTTGAGTTTGTCTTCGACCACTATCCGGAACACGAAGTCGACAAGAAATGGTATTGGCAGCTGGAGGAGGAAGTGCAGATCGTCCCCTCGCGTGCTATCGAGTACATGACGCGCTTGTGTGCGGACTCAGCGCAGCTTCTCGAGCAGTACACGCCGATGCAGATAGCGGAGGGCCTGAATTACGTTTTCGGCGCGGCTGGTCACACAGCGTTTCTCGATCAGCTCTGGAATCCCGACATTGCATGGCCTGCGCGTCGGCGGTGCATACTCGCGATTCCACACCTGTACAAGAACGTGCTGGAGCGCGCTGCCGATGGCGTTGGAGGTTGCGCCTACATGCTCTGGGACTCGATCGCGTATGACTACTATTGCGGCAACCGGGACCCAGACAAGCAACCAGAGGACGCGCGGGTGCAGGACACCATGCTGGAGGCGCTCAAGGGCATGCTCGCGTCTGATCATCCCGAGACTCAGAGAGGCGCGCTGCATGGTCTCGGGCATTTGAGCCACCGCGATAGCGCGCGGGCGATTCGTACATTTCTGTCTTCTGATCGCAACCTGGATGGGGCGGTGCGGACATATGCGGGGGAGGTGCTTGAGGGCTACTTCCAATGAAGCTTGCGGTTCTCGGTGTCCTCCTCTCAGGTCTCTGGTGGCCGTGCTTGGCGCATTCATAGGAAACTGTCTTCAGGATGTGATCAGTGGCGTCGTGTGGTATGACAGCTTGCTCTCTGATGACGGCAAATGGGCGACTGGGCTTGCCGTGGTGCGCATCGTCGCCGACACCGTTGCGGCCGAGCTGCGGCGCCCTGCGCCGAGCCCGTCTGTGACGTTACAGCGGGTTCTCGCAGGCGTTTGTCGGGAGATACCGGGCATCGATCAGTCGAGCGAACCCTGACCCTTCCGTGGCGCTTCCTCTTGCCGATCGTGTACGCGGTCGTGATTCTCGGACTGACAGTCTGGGTAATCATTTGGACGCGCCGTGGGCCGCCGCCACACGAATTGGAGTACGCCTTGATCGTCTACGTTGCGGTACCATTCGGGTTGCCGTGGAGTCTTCTGTTTGCCGGCTGGTGGATCAACGGTGGCCTACTCATCAATGCGGTGGTGCTCTACGGATTGGGATGGCTTATCGACGGCGCTCGGCGTCTGTCGTAGAATTATCATATGACCCTCTGCGCTCGCTCTCTCACTGTCGCCGCGGCTCTCACCGCAGTGTTCGGCGCTGCGACCGTCGGCCAATCGCGCCCGCCGGTTCGAGCCGTGCGGCGAGTCGTTGACTCCTTGGCACATGCCTACATCGATGCCGAACGCTCCCCGGCCGTATCGATCGAGATCCTCCGGGGCAGGGACACGATCGTGCGCGCGGGTTATGGCTTTGCGGACCTCGAGCAACAGGTCGGAGCCTCGCCGTCGACGCTGTACCAAATCGGATCGATCACAAAACAGTTCGCGGCGGCTGCCGTCATGCGCTTGGTAGAAACCGGCCGCATCAATCTGGACGACTCGATCAGCGGCTACATCAATGGACTGCCAGCAGACTGGCGGCGGGTGAGCGTGCGTCAGCTGCTCAATCACACGTCGGGCATTCCCAGCATGACGGACATTGGGCCGAGGTGGCTGAACCGTTGGCGCGAGGACATGTCCACGGACACGCTCGTTGCACTCACCGCGCGAGATTCGATGTGGTTCAAGCCGGGGACTGCGTGGCGCTACGACAATACCGGCTACATTCTCGTCGGCATGCTGCTCGACCGTGTGACGGGAGAGCCCTTTCCCAGCTACCTCGAAACGAAGCTCCTGCGTCCGCTCGGCCTGGCCCACAGCTACTACTGTGACCTCAATCGTGTGCTTCCTGGCCGGGCGGCGGGGTACGACCACGATTCGACGGGCTGGCACCGCGCCCCGTACTTCAGCATGACGCAGCCATACTCGGCCGGGGCGATGTGTGCGACGGTCGATGATGTCGCACGGTGGAATTTCCTCCTCTCCTCAGGGAAGGTGGTGACGCCGGCCTCGTATCGAACCATGACGACGCCGACGGGCGCCGCCCAGCCGCGAGGCTACGGCTTTGGTCTCCTCGTCGACACGCTGGGCGGCCACCGCATGATCCAGCATGGCGGCGGGATCATCGGGTTCACGAGTGCGAACGGGTACTTTCCCGACGACTCGTTGTCCGTCACCGTGTTCACAAATTGTGGTTCGTTTGGCCCTGATTCTCTATTCAAAAACGTAGCGCGTGCAGCGTTGGGACTTCCTCTGGTTGGTATCTCGGCCCCTAAACCGTAGATCCCCCCCGTAGCGAGGTGGTTCATGGACACGACGAGCCGCAAGGAGTTACGGCTGCTCAGGGCATACGCCCTCACCGCCACCGTGGTCCTCACAGTCTTTGCTCTCGCCGCCTTTTCACGGTTCAGTCAGAAGACTCGCTTCGAGGAAATCGACGTCGAGCGTATCAACGTCGTCGAGAAGGACGGCACGCTGCGTCTTGTGATCTCGAACAAGGCACGGGCGCCAGACGCGGTGGTGCGCGGGAAGTCCTACCCTCGGCAAGGCGGGAATCAGGCGGGGCTGATCTTCTTCAACGACGAGGGTAATGAAAACGGCGGTCTCGTCTTTGGCGGCCATCGCGATCGGGACGGCAGTTTCCGCGCCGAGGCTGGTCTCCTCTTCGACCAGTTCGATCAGGATCAGGTCGCCGGGATCACCTACGACGATGAGAGTGGTCGCCGGCGCGTCGGGTTTCAGGTGTGGGACCGGGCGAACGTCCCCCTTGGGGAGTTGATGGGGCCGTTTGACAGCATCGGGAAGCTACCTCGGGGGCCCGCCCGAACGGAGGCGTTCGCCAGGCTCCAGGCGAAGTACGGAATCGACGCGTTCGTCGCGCCCCGGGTGTTTGTCGGACGTTCTCTCGACCGCGCCGCCGCCATCGTGCTGTCCGACCCGCAGGGGAGGCCTCGCCTGCGCATCCGTGTCGACTCGTCTGGCGTACCTGCACTCGACTTTCTCGACCAGGATGGCCGCGTAACGTTCACACTTCCGGACTCGACCCGCCGGCCGCCCGCGAGTCCTCGGCAGCGGTGACAACTCGACGTATTGCGATCATTGATGTCGCCCTCGTCGCGGGTATTTCACTTCTTTACCTCACGCTCGAACTCCTTCACGTCCCGAAGCGCTGGTCATTTCTTGCCTCGGGGCTAGCCTTGGGCGCATACATCTTCTACCTCGTCAAACGCCACCCGCATTCGTGGCACGAACTGGGTTTTCGTCGCGACAATCTCGCGGCGGGGCTCGTACCGGTGGGCCTGTGTACGCTTCTCGTGGGAGCGGGGCTGGTGGCGCTCGCCGCTGGAAAGGGCCGCGCCGTGTGGCAACCGACGATGCTGGTCCTGCTGGCGTTGTACCCCGTGTGGGCACTGGCGCAGCAATTCGCGTTTCAAGGGCTGCTCCATCGTGGTTTGCGGGTGTTGGTGCGTGTTCCGGCCCTTCAGGTGGTTCTGACGGCCGCGGCGTTCGCGAGCGTTCATCTCGGGAATGTTACGCTCCTCGCACTCACATTCGCCGCTGGCGTCATGTGGTCTTGTTATATCGTCGCTGGCCGAACCTCTGGCTCCTGGCCGGGTCCCACTCCATTCTCGCCGCCCTGGCGTATCCGCTACTCTTTCATGATGCGCCCCTCTCGAGAGTGTGAGTGCGGGCCGCCGACCACGCGGCTGGAGCTGGCGCCGTCAGTCGTGGTACAATTGTATTTGTGAACCTGCTTGTTCTGTCAGAGGACCGGATTGCTCGCGAGGTCGAGCGCTGGCAGCAGATCAACGCCGATGAAG
>QHUF01000199.1 GCA_003221075.1 Gemmatimonadota bacterium | reverse complement strand
GCGCGTCTTCCATACCTACTCGACCTACCAGCGCGGCCTCGACCATTTGCTCAACACGTACAACTTGCTCGATCTCGCGCCGCTCGGCCGTCGGGAAGAGGAGGGCATCATGCACTGGCTGAAGTACCACGATGAGTACTGACCGGATCGAGAAGCGCGTCGTGCTCCGCGCCCCGCGCGCGCGGGTGTGGCGCGCGATCAGCGATGCGAAAGAGTTTGGCACGTGGTTCCGGATCACCCTCGACGGCGCGTTCGCCGAGGGCAGGACGGTGCGGGGCCGGGTCGCCATTCCGGGCCACGAGCACTTGAAGGTCGAGATGCAGGTCGAGCGGATCGAGCCGGAGCGGTATTTCTCGTATCGCTGGCACCCATACCCGAAGGACCCCGCGATCGACTACTCGGCCGAGCCCATGACCCTGGTCGAGTTCACGCTCGAAGAGGCTGAGGGCGGTACTGCGCTCACGATCGTCGAGTCGGGGTTCGATCGCATCCCGCTCGCGCGCCGGCCCGAGGCGTTCCGCATGAACACCGAGGGGTGGGGCGCGCAGATCAAGAGCCTCGCGGCGTATGTCTCGTAGCCGCAATGCGGCGGTGCTGTTCGCCGCGCTCGGAGACGCGACTCGACTCAGCCTGCTCAGGCGCCTCTCTGTCGACGGACCGCTCTCGATTACGCGGCTCAGCGAGGGCACCGGGGTGACGCGACAGGCGATTACGAAGCACCTGAACACGCTCGGCAACGTGGGCTTGGTGCGCCACGCGCGTCGTGGGCGTGAGCGGGTCTGGGAGCTGGAGCGCAAGCGCCTGGAAAAGGCGAGAGCGTACCTCGATCAAGTCGCCGCGCAGTGGGATGCGGCAGCCCTCCGCTTGAAAGCGTTTGTGGAGGGGTGAGGATTAGTAGGGGCGCAGCATGCTGCGCCCCTACATCATGACTCAGGGTACCGGTGGGTTCTGTTTCCCGATCTCGTACTCCCGCGGCGGCTCGGCGCCGAGCAGGTTCCGCACGAAGTAATCCCAGCGCCGCCGCATCATGTAGTTGCTGTCCCGTCCGTAGCCGTGACGCGCGTTGGGCAGAATCAGCAAATCGAAATCCTTGTTGGCCTTGATCAACGCATCGACCACGAGATAAGTGTTGTAGGGCGGGACATTGTCGTCCATCCCGCCGTGTGCCAGCAGCAGTTTGCCGCGGAGATTCGCGGCGTGCAGCTGGTTGGCCTCCGCGGCGTAGTTGTCGCTCTCGCCGCTCTTGACCAGGAGCCCCTGGTATCGCTCGCCCCAGTCGTCCTCGTAGTTCCGGTTGTCGTGGTTGCCGGACTCCGAGATTCCGACCTTGAACACGTCCGGATAGTTGAACATCGCGGCCGCCGTGGCGAACCCGCCGCCCGAGTGCCCCCAGATCCCGACCCGATCGCGATCGATCCACGAATATCGGGCGGCGAGCTGCTTGACCGCCGCGACCTGATCGGGGAGGGTGTTCTCTTCCATCTTGCCGTAGGCGGCGTCGCGGAACGTCTTCGACCGCCCACCTCTCGTCCCCATGCCGTCGATCGCGACGACCACGAATCCCAGCTCCGCGAGCGCCTGATGGTCGCTGCGTGCGGGCACGAAGCTGCGCGGCCCCACGCTCCCGCTCGGCATGGGATAGATGTAGTCCACGAGCGGGTACTTCGCGGCCGAGTCTAGCCGCGACGGCGTGAACATCAGGCCGAAGATGTCCGTGGTGCCGTCCCGGCCCTTCAGCGTGATCTGCGTCGGCGGATGCCAGCCGGCGGCGACGAGACGCGAGATGTCGGCGCGCTCGAGCGGGACGACCGCGCGGCCGTTTCGATCGCGCAGCACGGTGACCGGCGGCGTGACCGGCGTCGAGTAGGAGTCGATGAACGACGCGCCGTCCGGCGCCATCGTGACCTGGTGATCGGCATCTTCGGGGGTGAGCAGCGTCTGCCCCCGCCCGTCGAAGCCGATGCGATAGAGGAAGCGGTAATAGGGGTCGCGGCCCTTTTCCATTCCCTGTCCGCTGAAATAGATCGTCCGTGCCCGCTCATCGACGTACACGATCGACTCGACGTTGCCATCACTACTCGTAATGGGATTCTTGAGTCGCCCGGTGGTGAGATCGTACAGGTACAGGTGAATCCAGCCGTCGCGTTCCGACCACCAGATCAGCTCGTTCGAGCCCGGCAGCACGCGCCAGTTCTGCGCAACGCCGACCTCGCCCACCTGCGTCTTCGCTTGCTCCTCGAGCAGCGTGCGCACGGCGCCGGTGTGCGCGTCCGCGACGCGTACCCACGCATGTTTGTGATCGCGCGAGCTCGAGACGAATGCGATCGCGGACGCGTCCGGATACCAGAGGAGGTCGCAGATTCTGCCGCCACAGGCAACGTGGTCGCTGACCATCGAGCGATGGGCGTCGGGCGGCATCTGGAGCCGTACCAGCTGTGGCGTCGGACCGGTCAGATCGATCACCACGCGCTGAATCCGGAAGATCACGCTGTCACCGGGGAGCGGGTACCGCCACGCTTGCAACTCGGGCGCGCCGACCTGGGTGCGCACGAGATACATGCGACTCACGCCCCGCCCGTCGTGCTGGAACGTCGCGATCTTGCGCGAGTCGGGAGACCACGTGACGACCGGCTCGTCGCTTTTGACCCAGCCGGCGTTGTTCGTCCCGTAGCCGAAATCCTCGACGCCGTCCGTCGTCAGCGTGGTCTCGGTGCCGCTCGTCAAGTCCGTCATCCAGAGGTTGTTATCGCGAATGAACACGGCGCGTGTGCTGTCGGGCGACAGGATCGAATTGGGCGGCGGCGCGCGCCGCGTGCTCTCGGCCGTGCACCGATAAGCGGTGAGATCGCACTTCACGCGTCGCGGAGCACGCGCACTCCCTCCGCCATCTGCGCTTCCGGTCACGTCAAAGGTCAGCTGTTTGCCGTCGGACGAGAGGTCGAAAGAGAAAAACGGCAGGCTATCGCCTGTTACGCTGCGGCCCACCGCCGATGACACAGCCTGCGCGAGCCGCGCATGATCGAACGCCGCGGTCCGCGTCCGGCGCCGCGGATCCACCAGCACGAACTGCCACCCGGTACCGGTCGATACCCGATACTCGGCCCGTCCGTCCGGCAGCCAGATCGGCCGGCCGGGGATTCCACTCACCAGCCGGCCGGTGGCGGGGCCGAGGGCGCGCTCGGCGCGGGCGTAGTCATCGGCGGTGAGCGCGCGCCGCGCCTGCGGCAGCGCGGTGGAGGGCAGGATGTTGCAAAGCAAAACGGCGACGAGTGCGACACGTTGAGGGTGCATCTGGAAAGACTGCTGCGCCGAGACGCGAAGGGCAACTACCTCCCCGGCTCACCGCGGCACGGACGTGTCCGCGTACTGTCGGCCGTCGCGCCAATCGACGAGCTGGATCAAACTGGGGCACGGGAGGGGGTGATCCGTGTTCTCGCACCGCTTGCCGTCGAAGGTATTGAATGCCCGCCAGCGGCCGACCCGCATCTCCGCGACGCCATACGGATTCTCCTCACTGACCCCGTGGGCGTCGAGCCGCGCGCCACGCTTGCGAATCCAAGCGCCCTGCATCCGGGTGAGGGCAATGTCGAAGCCGATGTCTCGTGTTGCCGGGGCGAACGCGAGATACACCACGCGGCCGTCGGCAGCGGCGACCATGTCGAATCGGCCGGGAGGCGTTACGGTCTCCCGCGCGCAACGCTTCGCGCCGGCGCCCACGGGAACGCACCGATCCCAGACCTTCGCCCTCTCCCGCAGCGCGTCACGCTCAATCCAGAACTGCTCCAGGCTGTCGAGCGGCATGCCGGTCCGGATACCACCGATTGGCCTCCAGAATTCGTCCGTATCCCACCACAGCACGAGGGGGGACGTGGCGGGACCTCCACACGCGGAGAGCAGTACGACGACCCCGGCGATGCCGGCAGAACGGGTGAACACGACGCACCTCCTGGGCAGGGAAAGCATAATATTCTGTTCCAAGGAGCAATCGGCCATGTCTCGCATCCATCTCGCGCTGCTCACCGGAGGCGCGCTCGTCATCGCGGGCGCAGCGTTCATCACGTGGCGGACCCGGCAGGGAAGGGGCTCGCCCCTCGAGTCGCTCCAGCAGCTCGAGCACGCCGTACGGGCCAAGGACCGACCCGGAATCGAGCAGTTCCTCGATGTCCGCCGCACCGCCGAGTCCGTCGTGGATGAGGCGAGCTCCGCCGCCGGCGCGCTGGAGGCCGCGGATCCGTCCCTGAAGCCCTCGCTGATCATTGCGATGCAGCAGAGCATCTGGACCGCGTTGCTCGACTCGCTGGCGACTCTTGAAGGCCGCTACCAGGGCCTCGCTGGTGTAGAGGAGCTCGGCGGCGTCGCCCGGGTCGGCCTTCGCATCCGCTTGGAGGACGCCAATTCGGCGTTCGTCGTACATCTGCGGATGGAGCGCGCCGCCGGGGGATGGCGTGTGGTCGGCATCGAGGACCTCGGCCCGTATCTGCAGGCCTCGTTGGGGCGGAGGCAGGAGCGCGCGCACGAAGCGGAGATGCGCTCCGATTTGCGGAACCTCGTCACGGCCCAAGAGATCTATTTCTCAGGCCACGCGACCTACTCGGCGTCGCTGCAGGACCTCTCGTACTCCCCGAGTCCCGGCGTGCGCCTGGAGATTTTCGCCGCAAGTGGCACGGGCTGGCGAGCGATCGCGCGGCACGAAGCGGGCACCGCCGAATGCCGCATCGGCGTCGGGACCGGCGTGCCCCCCGGCGACGTGGAACGAGAAGTGAAATGCTCGGCGTCGCGCCGGGGCGAGATCAGGTAGTCCTCGAGGCTCTACTCCTCATGCTCATGCAGCAACATCCACGACGTCCCGAACCGGTCGCGGAGCATCGCGAACCGATTCGCGAAAAACGTCTGCTCCATCTTCATGAAGATCTGACCACCCTCGCCAAGCAGCGCGTACAGCCGCTCCGCCTCCTTCGCGCTGTCCACACGCAACGTCAAATACGCACTGCGCATCGGCTCGGCGCCCGGGATGTCCGCACCCATGAGAACCGCCTCCCCAATCTCGATGCGCGCGTGTAGAATCGCCTTCTTCCAGTCGGCCGGAACGCCGGGTTGATTCGGCTGGTCCGCGTGCGTGCGCATCAGCGTGATCTTGCCGCCGAGGTGCCGTTCGTAGAACCGAAATGCGGCTTCGCATGTCCCGGGATAATTGACGTAGATGTCGAGCTTCATGGTCTCACCGGCGAATACGTATTAATCACAATCCCACTGGGATACGTCGTCGAGCCGGTCGAGCGCAGCGCCTTCCGATCCTTGAAAATCCGCATGCCGCGGCCGATCGCCACCGGGTTCACGAAGATGTTGAGCTCGTCGATGAGATCGTGCTCGATCAATGCGCTCACAAACGTCGCTCCCCCATACACGACAATGTCCTTGCCGCGTTGACCCTTCAGCTGGTTGACCACCTGTACCAGCTCGCCGCTCTCCACACGCACATTCTTGCCCTCCACGCGGGTGAGCGTCTTGCTGAACACCACTTTCGGCGTGTCCACCATCTTGCGCGCGAAGAAGTATTCGGGGCTCTCCGGCTGCACGCCTTCCCAATACTTGATGAAGCCATCGGTCATCTTTCTGCCGAGCAGGATGGTGTCGCTCGTGTCGGTCAGCTGGACGATACGCGCCAGCACCCCCTCGTCGAGGTTGCGAGTCATCCAGTCGAGCTGTCCTTCCGGGCCTGCGACGAACCCGTCGATGGTCATCTGCACCTGCAGCTTGAGCTTGCGCATCGTAGCCATGTCAGAATGTCCTGTTGGTTGGTCTCACCTATGCGTCGAATCAACTAGCCGGAAATCGACATGGTGGGACGCGCCAAAACAATCGCGGGGAGCTGAGGCTGCTCGAGCCCGTTTTTACTACTTCTCTGACGAGTCGCTCCCCGGTGCTTTCGCCGGATCCAGCGACATCGCGAGCTTCATGACGTAGAACAACGCCCGTCCACCCAGGCTTTCGAGTTCGCGGTGACCTTCCGCCGAAATCAGCTCCAACTCCCGCGCCAGCTCCAGGTATGCCTCGAACTCAGCAAGCGCAGCAGCCGTTCGGTCGACGCACGCCAGGAACATCCGACGATCGCGATAGCCAGATCCGCGCGCTATGCGGCTCGACGCGATGATCGCCGCTGACCACAAGCGACCAGCAAGCTCAGCGTCCCGCTCTTCGAGATTCGCAGTCACGCGATGCGCTGCCAACGTCAGTTGATGGCACGCCTTAAACGCATCAAGATCCTCATACGCCGACATGCCCGAGGATACTGCGACGTGTGCCGCACCGCGCTACCAAATTCGCGCCGACCGTTACGAAGAATTGCGACGCCGGCGCAGCTTGGTTGCCGTGCCCGCCGAGCCCGCCTACGTTCCCACTTAATTCTCACCTACATCCTCGAAGGCGCGCTGCGGTTTTTTGTCGGCGAAAACGGCGAAGAGGAGATCATGGTGCGCGCAGGAGAGGTGCTGCACCTGCCCGGTAACGTTCCACATCAGGCTGAGGCGGTTGAAGACACGCTCGACGTGGACATTTTCTATCCGCCGCGCGAGGACTGGCTGAAAAAGACGGATAGCTATTTAAGGAAGTAGGGGCGCAGCATGCTGCGCCCCTACCCATCCATCATGCTAGAGCCCCGCCCGAACACGACCCGATCAGGTGGCCCCCCCGCGCCGCCACGCCGCGACGATCTCGAGAATCCCCTCCGCCGGCTCCGCCCCGGTCTCCCATGCCACGGGCGAGCCCGCGTCCAGCAGCAGGTGTCCCACCGCCGCGAAATCCCGCCCCTCCCGCCCCTGGCGCGATCCCTCGGCGGCCCAGACCAGCGGCTGCCCCTTGAACTCCCGGTCGCGCACGTGCACGGACGCGCCGTGCGCGAGCAGAACCCTCACGGCGTCGGGCCATCCCTCCATCGCAGCCGAATGAAGCGCTGTCTTGCCGATCCCTGCGTCGGGGCGGTTCGGATCGAATCCACAGGCCAGCATCACCTCGAGCGCCCGCACGTCCCCGCGCTCGGCCGCCTGATGAAACGCGATGTAGTGGTCGTCAGTGATCTCATCGCGCAAGCCGGGGTTTTTGGCGAGCAGCGCCTCCGCCGCGGCGCGATCGGCGCGACTGCACGCCGCGACGAGCCGGTCGACTTCCGCCAGCTCCGGCGACGCGCCGTGCGCGAGCAGCCAGTCCGCCACCGCGCGATTCCCATTCAGCTCGGCGACTGCGTATGGCGCGCGCCCGTCAGCGCGCTTCCGCTCGATGTCGGCCCCTTTTGCGACCATCGCCTCGACGAGCGGAACATCCCACGCCCGCGCCGCCACGTGTAGCGGCGTCTCGCCATTCTCAGCGAACACCGCGTTCGGGTCGGCGCCGTGCTGGAGCAGCCACATCACCCCCTCGGGCGTGCGGCTCCAGTTGAGAATCGCGTATAGCGACGTCGCCCCGTCAGTGGCCCACGCCTGATCGACGTTGGCGCCGCGGGCGCGCAACGCCTCCAGTACCGGGATGTCGCCGGCGCTGGCGGCGAGGGGGAGTGTGACGCCGTCGTTGGGATCGGCTCCGGCATCGAGCAGCGCTGCGACGAGCGGCAACGACTCCGCGACGCGCGACGCTCCCCACAGCACCGGCCGGCACACGTTGTGATGCTGCCACGGAAACCGCGTGTTCGGATCGGCGCCGAGGGCAATGAGCCGCCGAGCGATCGCGGCGAGCCCCGAGGCGCGCACCGGCGCATCGTGCGCCATTGACGTGTAGCAGACGTAGTGGATCGGCTCCCAGCCACGCGGTCCACCCGGCTTCGTGGCGAGTGACGGATCCTTCTCCAGCCGAGCGTCCACGCCGGATGCGTCGCCCAAGACCAGCATCGTGTGGAAATTCGCGTTCGCGATCCTCGGGTACAGCGCGAGCATTCGTTCGGCGCGGTCGCGCCGGCCGTCCGTCGCCGCTTCGAAGAACTCGGCCAGGGCGGCGTCGAACTCGAGCGTCACCGCTTCGACGTGGTCATGCAACGCGTTCCAGGATTTGAAACCGTACTCGCGGGCGAGCATCGTCTGCGCATCGTGCAGGGCGCGCGCCTTGCCCGCCTGGAGAAGCTCCTTCGCCTGGCGTTTGAGCTGGTCGAGATTTGGACGGGGGGGGAGCTGCTTCGGTGCCATAAAGCCTCCATGCTGAACGCCGGCGGTCCGCAAGCCGGCCAGCAGGGAGACAACCGAGCGATGATTCGATCGGTAGGGTGGACTCAGTCCTTCGCGCGGACCCGCGTGCGCCCCAAGCGCGCCGGAACGATGGCGTGCCGGGGTCTTGTCGTCAAGCGACGCGCCGCCCGAACGTCACCCCCCGGCGCTCCGGACCCAGCAACGCCACCACCGCGCACACGATGAACACCAGCCCCGCCGACAGCGCCATGGTCTGCGCGTAGCTCGTATGCGCGGCGAACAGCGCCTGCACGTGGGGGATCTGGCTCGCGAGTGCGACGCCGCACTGATAGGCGAACCCCGGTAGGAAGCCGCGCACGCCGTCCGGCGCGAGCTCGTTGATGTGCGCCGGAATGACTCCCCAGGCACCCTGGACGAAGAACTGCATCACGAACGCGCCGAGCACGAGCAACGGCGTGGCGGGCGCGAATGCCCACATCGGGATCGCAAGCAGCGCTCCCACGAGCGCCAGGCCGATGGTGCGCCGGCGGCCCAGCCGGTCGGAATAGAGACCGCAGAGCACGCCACCGGCGAGCGCGCCCACTTGGGAGAACGCCGTCAGGGCGGCGCGCGCCGTTGGCCCCCAACCCCAGTCCCGCTGGAGAAAGGTGGGATACATGTCCTGCGTGCCGTGCGAGACCATGTTCATCAGCGCCATCAGGCCCACGAGATATAGGAAGAGCTTCCAGTTCTTCGCGATCGCCCGTCCCAGGTGGGACCAGTTCTCGTGTCGGGTCTCGCGCCACACGTCCGACTCCTGCACGCGGGCACGCACGAAGAGCGCGAGCAGCGCCGGCAGGCCGCCGATGAAGAACAGCGGCCGCCAACCCCAGTGGGGGAAGACGAGCAGGTAACACAGCGCCGCGAGCAGATAGCCGGCCGCATAGCCCTGCTGCAGCAGGCCCGACATCACGCCGCGCAGCCGTGGCGGCACCTTCTCCATCACGAGCGACGCGCCCACGCCCCATTCCGCACCCATGCCAATCCCGAACAGGGCGCGCAATATGAGAAAGGTGGTGTAGTTCGGCGCGAGACCCGACAGCACTTCGATCACTGAATAGAAGACCAGATCGACCATCAGCGGGATCTTGCGGCCGTAGCGGTCGGCAAGGAGGCCAAAGATGAACGCGCCGACGGGCCGGAACGCGAGGGTGACCGTGATCGAGAGGGCCATCGCGGCGTCCGACTTGCCGAATTCCTTCCCGATCGCCGTGAGGGTCATGACGACGAGGAAGAAATCGAACGCGTCGAGCATCCAGCCGAGGAATCCGGCGGCGACGGTGGCGTTCTGATCGCGGGCGGTAGCGGTCACAGGAGCCTCAAGATTACAGCCTTCCACGCTCGCGTGTGACCCCGGTCACGACCGGGTCCCGGCGCTTCGCCCATCTTCGCCCCTGCTGCTCAGAGCAAACCCGTCGAAAGACGGCGACGCAGAGCCACGGGGCTACGGCGGGTTGACCGCCTTGCTCGCCGGGCCGCCAGCGATGCATACGCCGGCGGCCTTTTTTGTTAGGGGGAGGGACGAGCCGTGACTCGACTCGCGCGGATAAAGCTTGGTGCGGTGGTTGCCGGAATGCTCGTCATCGGCTGTAAAATTCCGGGCTCACCGGTGATACCTCGTATCGAAGCCATCCAGGTCGCTCCCACGCGGCTCTCGCTGCTGCCATTCCAGGCCGCGCCGCTCACCATACACGTCTCCACGGGGCAGAGCGGTGTCGATGCGACGGCGTTGTTGCAGTGGTCCACGACCGGTGGGTCCATCGTCAACAATGGCACCATCGGCGGCATCGTCTACATTACCTACACCTCGCCCTCGCAGCCCGGCAACTATCTTCTCATCGTCACCACAGCCCTCGGGACGCCCGCGGACACCGCCAGTGTCACCGTCACGGCAACACCAGTGCCGGTATACACGGTCACCGTCACACCCGGCAGTGCCAGCCTCGTCGTCGGTGACACCACGCGCTTCGGCACCACGCTGATGGACTCGACTGGTAGCATGCTCTACGGGCGGCCGATCACGTGGTCCTTGAGTGACTCCACCGTCGCAACGATTGCTGTCACGGGCTTTGTCCAGGCGATAGCAGCGGGCACCACGACGGTCACGGCGACGTGCGAAGGTCGTACCGGCACGGCAGTCGTCACCGTGAGACCGTAAGCCCTGGACGACTTTCGATCAAACTGTTGACCTGGACATAATCGTCACCAGGCCATTATTTGGCCTTCCGTGACCCGGGCCTTCCTGCGCTGTTCGACGATCGCCGTGGCGGCGAGCGGCCTC
>QHUF01000198.1 GCA_003221075.1 Gemmatimonadota bacterium | reverse complement strand
GAGAAAACAGTTGCCGAACGCGAAAGGAAACGCTGAATGCGCATCACCATCACCGCCCGTCACACCGAGATCGATGACGATGTGCGCGCGCACACCAAGGAGCTCGTCGAGAAGGTTGCGAAGCTGGCCCGCCGCCCCCATCACGCGCAGGTAATCTTCACGGAAGACCATGGGGAGGCGGCTGTCGAGATCGCGGTACATGTCCCCCGCGGCCGTATCCACGTCGCGAAGTCTCACGCGACCGATCACCGGTCGGCGCTCGACGCCGCGATCGCGCGTATCAAGCGCCAGCTGCTCGATGAAAAACAAACGCCGCGCGCGCGCCGGACCACGCGACGCTCCGGAGTACGCGAGACACGGTGAACGCCCCCCCCCCGGCCGCCACGCCGCGGCTCAAGGTCGGCGATCTCCTCGCCCGCAAGGGTGATCCGCTGCAGCTCGAGCTGCTCACGGCGGAGGTCGGTCTCGACCGCGAGATCCGCTCTCCGGAAGCGTCGAGCCCGGGCCTCGTGTTGGCGGGATATACGACGCGTTTCGTCGGGACCGACCGCATTCATATTTTGGGCGAGACCGAGATCACGTATCTCGCATCGCTCGACGCGAAGGCGCGCAGCAGGACGATTCAAACGTTTCTTTCCTACGATCTCCCGTGCGTGATCATTACGAAGGGACAGGACGCGCCCGAAGAGCTGCTCGTCCTGGCGCGCGACAAAGGGATCCCGGTCATCCGCACGCGACTCAAGACGGCGGAGTTTTACCGGCGTCTCAAGCCGTTTCTCGACGACGCCTTTGCGCCGCGCACGACCGTGCACGGCTCGCTCGCCGACGTGTTCGGCGTGGGCCTGCTGTTTCGCGGCCGTTCGGGAATCGGGAAGAGCGAGTGCGTCCTCGATCTCGTCGAGCGCGGGCATCGGCTGGTGGCGGACGACGTGGTGCACATCACCCGCTCGGTCCGTGCGGCAGCAGAAGCGCATCGAGGTCGTGGTGCAGCTCGAGGACTGGGACAACACGCGGGAATACGACCGCACCGGACTGGACCAGCAGCGCACGGAGCTGCTCGACGTCGAGCTGCCGCTGGTGACCGTCCCGCTCAATCCGGGAAAGAATCTGACCGTAATCTGTGAAGTCGTCGCCATGAATCACCTGTTGCGCTACAGCGGCGTGGACTCCGCGAACGCGTTCAACGAGCGCCTCATCCGACGCATGCGGGAGAAGGGCGGGGTCCAGCAGTACCTGGAGGAAGACTATGAGTGAGCTCCGTGGCGTCGTCGTGTCGCACGCCGCGGTCGCGCAAGCCCTCGTCGCCGCGGTCACCGCGATCACCGGCATCGAGGGCGCGCTGACACCCATTTCGAATGAAGGCTGCGGCACGGAGGCGCTCGGCGAGCGGCTGCGCGAGGCGGTGGGCTCGGGGCCCGCGGTGCTGTTCGTCGATCTGCCCGGTGGCTCGTGCTTCACCAGCTCCGCCCGCTACGCGAAAAAGGGCGGCGCCGACATCGCCGTCGTGACGGGCGTCAATCTCGCCATGCTGCTCGATTTCGTGTTCAATCGCGACATCCCGCCGGCGGAAGCCGCGCGCCGAGCCGTCGATGCCGGCGGCAAGGCGATCCGCGTCACGTCTTCATGACGCTCGCGCTATACCGCATCGATGACCGCCTGATCCACGGTCAGGTCGTCGTGGGCTGGGGGCAGCCCCTCGACGTCTCATTCATCGTGCTGGTCGATGACGAGGTCAGCAGCAGCGACTGGGAACAGGACCTCTACCGGATGGGCGTGCCGCCACAGATCGAAGTGATCTTCGCCTCCGTGGAGAAGGCGGCGGAGCTGCTGCCTGGCTGGGAGTCGGACGCGCGTGTCGGGATCCTGCTCGTCGGCGATATCGACACGGCCGTCGCGCTGGCCGGTCGCGTACCGCAGGTAAGGCGGTTCAACGTGGGCGGAGTGCACCATCGCACCGGCCGGAAAGAGCGTCTGCGCTTCGTGTACCTGACGGACGACGAGGCGGCGAAGCTGCGCCAGCTCGCGGCCCGCGGCATCGAAGTGACCGCGCAGGATGTGCCGACGGCACGCGCCGTCCCGGTCGGGGAATTCACATGAACCTCCCCGCCGAGGTTTTGATCGCGCTGATCGTGTGGGGGACGCTGGTCGGGGTCGACCTCGTCAGCCTGCCGCAGATGATGATCGCGCGCCCGCTCGTGGCCGGCACGGTGGCCGGCGCGATCCTCGGTGACATCCCGACGGGTCTCAAGCTCGGGGTCGTGTTCGAGCTGTTGCAGTACGACATCCTGCCGGTCGGCGCCGTCCGTTATCCCGAGTACGGGCCCGCCACGGTTGCCGCCGTCGCGACCGCTCACGCGTCCGCCGGCGTCCTCGGCCTCGGGCTCGGCGCGCTCGTCGGATTGGTCACCGGACTGCTCGGTGGCGTGACGATCAACGTGCTCCGGCGGGTGAACTCCCGAATCGTCCACGCGGCCGCGAGCGAGCTTGAAGCCGGGGACCCGAATGCGCTGGTCCGTGTGCACGTCGGCGGACTGTTGCGCGACGCGCTGCGCGCGGCCGTGGTGACCGTGGTCGGTCTGGTGCTGGCCTGGCTGGCGCGGCCGCTGCTCGGCGGCGTCCTCACGGTGCGCGGCGCGGTGCTTCTCGCCGTGGCGGTCGTGGCGACAGCGCTGGCCGCGGGCGCCGCCGGGACGCTGCGGCTCGTGGGCCGCGGGCCGACCCTCGCGTGGTTCGCCGCCGGCCTGGGCGGCGGGATTGTGGCGACGCTATGGCTTCGGTGAACGGCGCGCTCGCTCGCGCACTGCTGCGGCTGTTCGCCGTCCAGGGTTCGTACAACTACGAGCGCCTGCTCGGCGTGGGCGTCGGCGTCGCCGAGGAGCCGCTGCTCCGCGATCTGGGCGACCCCAAGTACCGGCCGGCGGTGGCGCGCGGGGCGCACTTCTTCAATGCGCACCCGTACCTCATTGGTCTGGCGGTCGGCGCCGCCGCGCGGGCCGAGCACGACGGTGCCCGGCCCGATCAGATCGAGCGTCTGCGCGAAGCCCTGTGCGGTCCTCTGGGGTCGTTGGGTGACCGGCTCGTCTGGGCGGGGTGGCTGCCGTTTCTCTCCGGTTTGACGCTCGCGGGCGTCGCGCTCGGTGCCGGGTGGATCGCCGTCGCGGTGTTTCTGATCGTCTACAACATCGGTCACGTCGCGCTGCGCTGGTGGGCGCTGAAGGCAGGATGGACGCACGGGGCCCGCGTCAGCATCGCGTTGCATCATCCTGTCCTCCAGAAGGCCCTCGCGTTACTCGGCCCGGCGATGGCGTTTGCCGTCGGCGCCGCGCTGCCGCTGACGGCCGCCTATCTCTCGGCGCCATTCGATTCGTGGGCCCGGGTCGCGCTGGCGATTGTCGCCGCCCTGAGCTTCCTGGCGCTGCGCCTGCGCGGGGACCGCATCAACGGACTCCGGCTCTCGCTGGCGCTTTCCGCCGTCGCGCTCGTCGTGGCGTTGATATGGCCATGATCGAGCGGGACGCGCCCATCGTGAATCCGCTCGGCATGCACGTCCGGCCGGGGGCGGAGTTCGTCAAGGTGGCGAACAAGTTCAAATCGTCCGTCGAGGTCCACAAAGACGGCGCCGTGGTGAACGGCAAGAGTATCCTCGGCATGATGACGCTTGCCGCGGAGTGTGGCTCCTCGATCCGGATCCGCACCGACGGTGAGGACGCGGAGCAGGCGATGGACGCGCTGCTCGCGCTGGTGGCCGCGGGCTTTCATGAGATGCACTTGAAGACAAAGGAAAAGGAAGACGCGTGAGCGCCACCGACCGTTTGCTCAAGGGCATCGGTGTCTCGCCCGGCATCGCGATGGGGCCAACCGTGACGGTGCGCTGGGCCCTGCCGGAAGTCCCGCACCGCGTCGTGCCGCGCACGCAGGTCGAAAAAGAGGTGCGGCGCCTGCGCGCAGCGCTCAAAGACGTGCGCGGGCAGATCGCCGAGCTTCGGGCCCGCGCCGAGGCTCGTGCCGGTGTGGATGAGGCCAGGATCTTCGACGCGCAGCTGCTGATCCTGGAGGACAAGGACTTCATCGGCGGAGTCGCCGAGCTGATCCGCGAAAACCACTTCACCGCCGAGAAGGCGTTCGAGTTCAAGACGCTCGAGGTGCGCGATCTCTGGACCGCGGCCGGCAACCCGCTGCTCAAAGAGCGGCTCGCCGATCTGACCGGTGTGGCGATCCGCGTCATCCTGCATCTCATGCACAAGCGCGGTTCGTCCGATATTTGGGAAAGTCTTTCAGAGCCGTCGATCCTGGTCGCCCGGGAGTTGTCGCCCGGCCTCACGGTGCAGCTCGACCGCGACCACGTCGTCGGTTTGATCAGCGAAGAGGGAACGCGCCAGTCGCATGCGGCGATCCTGGCCCACTCGATCGGAATCCCGGCGATCTTCGGCTTACGCGGGGCGGTCGCACGCATTCCCGCGGGCACCAAGGCCATCCTCGACGGCACGCTGGGCACGGTGCTCCTCAACCCGACTCCCGGGGAGATCGAGGAAGCCGAGCGAAGGGATACGAGCCGGCGCGAGCTGACAGCGCGTCTCGAGGAAGCCGTCTCGCAGCCGTCGGACACCGTGGACAAGGTCCACGTCGCGTTGCGCGGCAACGTGGATCTGCCGGAAGAGGTCGCCCCGGCCAAGGCCCATGGTGCCGAAGGGGTCGGCTTGCTGCGGACCGAATTCTTGATCACCGGCCATAGTGAGCTGCCGGATGAAGAGTCCCAAACCAACTATTTCCGTCATGTTGGCGAAGCGTTCCCGGGCCAGCCGGTCGTCATACGGACGTACGATCTCGGCGGCGACAAATTCCCGGCGCCGTTCCGCAGTCCCCCGGAAGCGAACCCGTTCCTCGGATGGCGGGCGATTCGTGTGTGCCTCGACGAGCCGGAAATATTTCGTACCCAGATCCGCGCGGTGTTACGCGCGGCGGTCACGGCGAATCTTCACCTCATGATTCCGCTCGTGACGCGGCTCGACGAGGTCGAGCGCACCCGCGAGATGATGCACGAGGAGGCGGAGCGCCTGGAGAAGCAGGGCGTGCCCGCGGCCAAAACGGTGCCCCTGGGCGTCATGGTCGAGACGCCGGCGGCTGCGGTGCTGGCGGATCGCCTGGCCGAGGTCAGCGATTTCCTCAGCGTCGGCACCAACGACCTCACGCAGTACACGCTCGTGGTAGATCGCGGCAATGCCCGGCTGGCGGACCGTTTCACTCCGCACGATCCGAGCGTGTTGCGTCTGCTCAAGCTGGTGGCGGAAGCGGCGCGCGCCGCCGGCAAGCCGGCGAGCGTGTGTGGCGAGATGGCTTCAGAACCGCTCTCGGCATTCCTCTTGCTAGGGCTCGGGTACGAGACGCTGTCCGTCGCGCCGCCGAAATTGCCGCTCATCAAGTGGCTGATTCGCCAGGTGAGCACGGCGCAAGCGCGGTCCGCTGCCGAGGCCGCGCTCGCGGCGCGCTCAGCGGAGCTCGCGCTCGACATCTTGCGATTTGCACTTGCGGAAGTCGTGGACACTTCACTGCTCGATCCGGATGCGCGGTTGCCCGCGGGACGGCGCTCCGGTAGTTTGAAACTATAGGGAGCCAAAACATGCCAACTCATCGCCACGTCTTCACTTCCGAGTCGGTCACGGAAGGCCATCCGGACAAAATCGCGGATCAGATCTCCGACGCGGTCCTGGACGCCATCCTGCTCGAGGATCCGTCGGCGCGGGTCGCCTGTGAAACCCTGGTCACGACCGGAATGGCCGTCGTGGCGGGCGAAATCACCACGTCGACCTACGTCCACATCCCTGACATCGTGCGCGGGGCGATCACCGCGATCGGCTACACCGACGCGAACTTCGGCTTCGATGCGCAGACCTGTGCCGTCCTGACGACAATCGACCGCCAGTCCGCCGACATCGCGCTTGGCGTGGACAAGGGTGGGGCAGGGGATCAGGGGATGATGTTCGGCTACGCCACGGACGAGACACCGTCGCTGATGCCGCTGCCGATCATGATCGCGCATCGCCTCGCCGAGCGCCTCGCGGCCGTCCGCAAGAGCGGGGAGTTCCCCTGGCTGCGACCCGACGGCAAGACGCAGGTCAGCGTGGCGTACGAAGGGTCCAAGCCCGTCGGCATCGACACCATTGTGGTCTCGGCGCAACACTCCGACATGATCGACAACGCCCAGCTCCGGGCTGGCATCCTCGCGCACGTGATTCGGCCGGTGGTGCACGACGCGGGGTTCGAGGTGAACGAGAAGACCGTACTCGTGAACCCCACCGGCCGGTTCGTCGTGGGCGGGCCGCAGGGCGATGCGGGACTCACAGGCCGCAAGATCATCGTCGACAGCTACGGCGGCATGGCGCGCCACGGCGGCGGCGCGTTCAGCGGTAAGGATCCCTCCAAGGTCGATCGCTCCGCGACCTACGCGATGCGCTGGGTGGCGAAGAACATCGTCGCGGCCGGGCTCGCGAAGCGCTGCGAGGTGCAGGTCGCGTACGCGATCGGCGTCGCCGACCCCGTGTCCATCATGGTCGACACATTCGGGACCGGCACCGTGCCCCAGGACGCCCTGGAATCGGCGGTCCGGGAAGTCTTCGATCTGACGCCTGGTGGAATCATCCAGGCATTGAACCTGCGCAATCCCATCTATCGGCCCACAGCAGCCTACGGCCACTTCGGACGGGCGCCCGAGCGACGGAAGGTCGGCGAGCGTGTCGTCGAGTTGTTCACCTGGGAGCACGTCGATCGCGCCGAAGAGCTGAAAGTGGCCGCGGAACGAGCCTCCCGTTCTTCCCGGAAGGCCAATGTCTGAGACGGCGACCAAGACCAAAGCAACCAACGACATCAAGGACATCCGGCTTGCCGACGAAGGGCGGCGGCGCACCGAATGGGCCGAGCGTTCGATGCCCGTGCTGCGGCAACTCCGCGAGCGGTTTACGCGCGAACGGCCGCTCGCCGGGAAGCGGGTCGCGGCCTGCCTGCACGTCACCACCGAGACGGCGAACCTCGCGGTCACGCTCCAGGCCGGCGGCGCCGACGTGGCGTTGTGCGCGTCGAACCCGCTGTCGACCCAGGACGACGTCGCGGCCCATCTCGTCAAGGATCACGGCATCAAGGTCTTTGCGATCAAAGGCGAAGACCATACGACGTACTACGAGCACATTCGTGCCGCGCTGGCGCATCGCGCCGAAATCACGATGGATGATGGCGCCGATCTCGTCGGCGCGCTGCACATGATCGCGCTCAACCGCCTCGACGACCTCGCGCCGCCGGTTCGTAAGTGGGTCGAAACACTCCCGCCCGCCGAACGGAAGGCGCTGGTATCGGGCGTGATCGGCTCGACTGAGGAGACGACGACGGGCGTGATCCGCCTGAAGGCGATGGCGAAGGACGGCGTGTTGCAATTCCCGGTGATCGCCGTGAACGACGCGCTGACCAAGCATCTGTTCGACAACCGCTACGGCACGGGACAGTCGACGCTGGACGGAATCATCCGCGCGACCAACCTCCTGATCGCCGGGAGCACGGTCGTCGTCGCAGGGTATGGGTGGTGCGGCCGCGGATTCGCCATGCGGGCACGCGGAGCCGGCGCGAACGTGGTGGTGACGGAGATCGACCCCATGAAGGCGCTCGAAGCGCAGATGGACGGCTACCGGGTCATG
>QHUF01000197.1 GCA_003221075.1 Gemmatimonadota bacterium | reverse complement strand
GTGGCAATCCTGAACGGGACGGATTCATTGAGCCTAGGGAATGCTTGGTTGACTCCTCAACCGAAGCCTGGCTACAGCGAGGTGCTCCTTAAAAGTCTCTCCCCCAGGAAACTGCTTGCGATTGTCAACGCGTCGATCGTGTCGATACGACTTGGGTCGAGTGTTTTTGCAATTACCGATGCTCAGCTCCAAGGACTGCGCGATTTCGCAAGTCGGATGGCACCGTTGTCGCGATGATCACCGCGCTGCCTAACCTGCGCCTCAAGCTGGCGGCGCCCGTCGTCTACGGTAGAATTGCGTTTGTGAGCATTTCAGTGCGGCGCCGCAGCTTAAGCGCGATTCGTTAGGCCGAGCGTGGAGCCATGAGAAAAGGCAAGAAGCCTGAGAAGAAGAAGTCGATTAACAGTGAGGATTCGGGCCAAGAGGAGTTCGAGCGCCAGACTCAGGAGAAAGCTGAGCTCGTCCCCCCGGCGCGCTGGCCACCTACCGCCGTTGGTGCAGGGACTCCACCACTTCCACCCCGCCCCTCGCGCCCGTCACACTCGGCTCCAGAGCCGCACCGTCGGCCGCCGCTGTTCCGCCTTCTGCAGACTGTTCGGGCCGCCATTGGAGCTGTGCTCGACTTGGCGGATGCTGCTGCCGATGCCGTCACCAAAGGCCTGCAGCGTCGGGCCTGAGTGCGCCGCCGACCTAACAAGCGATTGAAGCTGGCGGCGCGCGTAGATTGTGGAATGAGTCTTCTCCTCGCCAGTCGGCACTCAATTTAGGAGCCATGATGCCAGAGACACTGTTGACAACGACCACGTTCTCCATTGAGGGATATCGCATCGCGGAATACAAGGGTCTCGTCCGCGGCATCATTGTGCGATCTCCGACGATCGGGCAAGGGTTCTTTGGTGGACTGAAGCAGATTGTCGGTGGACAGATCGGGGCGTACGCGGAGATGTGCGAGCAAGCGCGTGAGCAGGCTTACGAACTGCTCCTCCAACACGCTCGAGAACTCCGAGCGAATGCAGTAGTTGGAGTCCGGTACGAGAGTTCGGAGGTTGGCCGCCAAGGGTCGGCAACCGAGGTGCTGTGTTATGGCACTGCGGTCGTCATTCAACGTGCGTGAAGCGCGAAATCGTCTGTTGCCGCCTAACAAGCGCTTGAAGCTGACGGCGCGCGCAGATTGAAGGCAGGTCAGGCATTCGGACACTGGACGGAAACCTACTTCGAGCAAGCCTAACTCAAACGCCGAGCGGCATCACGCACCCAGCGCCGCCAGCGGCATTATTCTTGCCCGGAACTCACACAGCTGCTCGAGGCTGCGACCTTCGTTATTCGTATTTGATCTGCGTGCGAGATCCCAGCCTGTACCACATTGCCCGAGGGAGTTGGCACGATGGGAATCGTACAGGTGGTAGAAATGGTGTGTGCCCCTGTGCTTGGCGGCTTGATCGCTCACTGGGCCGTCGAGCGCCAGCAGCTTCGTCGGTTTGTTCAGAGCTTCGGTGTTCTCCCTGCCGACCCTCGTCGCCTTGCCCTTGAAGTGGCCGGCCGCCTCTTCACGCGACCGCATCGCGGTCCTGATCCTCCCTACTTGCTCAAGGCACTCGATCCCCTTGGGGCTACTCCGAGCGCTCTAATTGAGCGAGGCGGGTGCTGCTCCGGTATGTCCCGGCTCTACATTCTCTGCTTGTCGCAGCTCGAAATCCGATCCCATCAAATAACCCTATACCATCGCACGGGACTCGCTCGGCACTGCCTCGTCGAGGTGCGCCTCCCGGACGGGCCACTGATCGCCGACCCATTTTACGGTTTGTACTACACTGATGAGACCGGACGTCCAATAGACCTCGAGCGCTTGCAGAGTGGGGCTACCCCCCGCTTCGCTTCGCTGCCACACAGCGACCGCACCGCTTACCCACCCAACGAGTACTACGATTTCGTTTTCACCCTTTCCAAGACAGCCAACTGGACCATGAGTTGGTGCAGGCGCCAAGCCTACCACTTTCTAACCGCGGTCACTCGAGGTGGCATAGACCGACTGCGTTTGCCAGTGATCCTTGAGTGGCCACAGGTCTTGCTCGGTGCCATCCTGACGATAACGATCGGTGCCATGCACGTCTTGGGATGGGTGTTGCGGTGACCAAGCGTCGCCGAACTTGCGTTTGAAGGCGGCAGCCTTACACGCGCTTGAAGCTGCCGGCGCCCCTCTCTTTCGTACTAAGCGTGCGATCCCCTGAACGCAGTCTCCACCCTCGAACGGAGCGCGCAATGTCGAAGGTTGTCGCAATCATGTCCATGTCGCTCGACGGCTACGTCGCCGACCGCAACGATGGCGTAGGCGAAGTGTTCGACTGGTACATGAACTCGGGCGACGTCGAAATACACACCGGAGGGGCGGACCCCATGACGTTCAAGATGTCCGCGCCGAGCGCCGAGCACTTTCGCGGGCTCACGTCCGGACTTGGTGCCGTGCTCACGGGGCGACGCACCTTCGAGGTCGCTCACGGCTGGGGCGGAAACCACGCTTGGGGACCGGCATTCGTGCTTACCCACCACGTCCCCGCCGGATGGCCGCGACCCAACTCGACTGTACACTTCGTGACCGACGGCATCGAAAGCGCCGTGCACCAAGCCAAAACCGCCGCCGCCGGGAAGTCCGTTGGCGTCCACGGCGCCGACACCATCCGGCAATTGCTGAATGCTGGGCTCCTCGACGAAATCCATGTCGACATCGCGGCGGTTCTTCTTGGCTCCGGAGTTCGACTCTTCGACCGCCTCGCCGGCACGCCAGTCGTCCTTGCCAACCCGACCGTGATCCGGGGCGTCGGCGTTACACACCTGCGCTACCCAGTGCCCAAGGCATAGTCGGACCCCTCACAGATGCGAAGACGGCGTTATAGATGCATATTGAAACCCCTCAGATGCGTTGATCCTCGAGGGGAGATCCATGAAACACATCGTCTACATCCTCGGCTTCCTGGTCCCGCCCCTGCACGCCGCTGTTGCTCAGGAGCCCTTCATCATCCCAGAGCTGGGTAGTCGCGTCCGCGTGACATCGGAGAGGCAACGGACGACGGGAACGCTTGAATCGGTCGACAGCACGTCGGTCGTGGTGAGGTCCCGCAACGGAAGAGCGGTTTTCCAGCGGGGATCCGACTTTCAACTCGACGTGAGCGGCGGGCCTGGCAGGTGCGGTGAGGGACGCCGGTTCGGATGCGTCGCGCTCGGCTTCCTCGGCGGGGGTGTGGTGGGCATTGGCGTGGGTGCCATCATGGTCTCGAATTGCAATGACGACTTGTGCGGGTTGTTGTATCTGGTCACGGTGCCAGCAGGCGCGCTGGTGGGCACCGTTGTCGGCGCCCTGATTGGCCGCGAGCACTGGAACGAAGGTAAGCTGCCCGCGCTGACGTATGTCGCTCCGGAGGCCTCGGGAGAGCGTCGACTCCGTTTGGGAGTGCAGCTGCGGTTCTGAAAGCACGGGGAGGGTCCATGGCCACGAACGCTGGGGAGCTTCCCAAAAACACGTCCATCATCATTCCCCGTCTCGTCTGTCGCGATCCGGCTTCGGAGATTGACTTCTGTGTGCGGGCCTTCGAAGCGATAGAGGTCAATCGTCGGCCGGGGCCCAATGGCTCGGTAGCGCATGCGCTGTTGACCATAGGTCCGGAGATGATCATGGTCGAGGCAGAATGGCCAAGCTTGCCGAGTCGCGCGCCGACGCCTGACGGGACTTCGCCGGTTGTCATCTTCGTGTATGTGCCAGATGTTGATCAGACCGTCGCGCGAGCGTCCGCCTGCGGGGCGAAGGTGTTGGTACCCTTGCAGAACCAGTTTTGGGGCGACCGGATGGCTTGGCTCATGGATCCGTCGGGACATGTCTGGACCGTGGCGACGCGCATCGAGGAGACGACCGCACAGGAACGCACCGACCGGTGGGAGAAGTCTCTGGCGCAGAAACAGGCCAGGTAGTTGCTAGCGCGGGCGGCCGCCTGTCGCGCGCGTGAGCGCATTGAGCAGCTTCTCGCCGTGCAGCACCAACGCAGGCACCACGATGACGTCTGACGATCGCACGCCAAGGGCGGAGCGGTCGTAGAACACACCGACCTCGACACTCACGCCAAGCTCCTCCTTGCCGAGCCGCAGTCCGAAGAATCCTCCCGCCGTGGGCGAATCCGACCGTGCCGAGCGTGACAAGGGCACAACCTGGGCCAGGCGCAGACCGCCGTAAGGCGTCAGCAGGGATTGATGCCCCGAGGCGATCAGGGTCGCTTCGAAGTGCGCGTGGTTGCCCCAGTTCACGAACCCCCCACCGCCCATAATGGCGATGGCGGAGGCCTTGTGGTCTGCGTTCTTGGACAGGCGGTATTTGTACGTCACGACGATCCCGCTGCCGGAGGGGATGCGAACGCCCACATCGGCGCGATCGCTGACACCGATCCGCCCTTCGGCGTCGATGCCGAGCCACGCGACCCTGGCCGAGTCGCGCATGACTTCGATGCCGTTCGGGATGGTGTACCAAATGAGGACCGGGGCGGTTTCGCCTTGGGGGACGGGTTGTGCCGTTGTCGCGACGGTAAGGGGAGCGCAGGCGGTTGCGGTAACGATGAGGGTCCAGCAGCACCAGATCGGAGGACGGAAGTGGCGCATCCTACCTTCTCCTGGATTAGGTCCGGCGAAGCGCGTTTCTGACCGGAATATTCGACGCGCTATGGTACACGCTGTTAACGCCCACGGTACGAGGCCGCGCCAAAAGTCATAATTTGTTCTGACGGCGCGGTCGAGGAGCGCAGCGTCCCGCGGGTATGCCGTGATATCTTCTAACACTTCTTCCATGATTCCTAAATACTGGTTCCTTTGCTTGGTGATCTACCTCGTGACCGTTTCTCCGCTCACGGGCCAGGATAGTTCTTCCCACCTTCAACTCCCCAAATCCGTCTACGGATTCTCGCTCGTTGAGACCAGCGCGCTGGGAGGCACGGCGGGAACGGCTTACCGGTATAAAGGGACAGCAGCGGTTAGCGTTGGCCAGACTCGCGTACCGAGCCAGCGCGAGCTCAATGGGTTCCTTCTTGGTCAGCATAAGGATGCGATCGCGGCGAGTTTCGCAAAGGTCTTACAGATCGATACAACTAGCGACGGATGGATCAACCGGTCCTACCTCCTCGATCGCCCCCACCGCGCCTACATGTCGTTCAAGTTCTCGCACGGCCGGCTCGACTATGCGACATCGGTCCAGGTTGCCGGAGATTCCGGTACGCCAATGGTGCCCTTCGTCGGGATCGTACTGGGCTCCTCGCGTCAAGCATTACTTGAGCGCTTCGGCAACCCAGCGCGCGTTGAGCATCAGAACGACGTTAATACCGATCTCTACACATACGAGGGTTCCAACTACTCGTTCGAGATCGATGCTCACGGCCTGGTGTCAAGCATCCAGATCTTCGGTGAGGATGGGTTTGACACGCTGCCAGCTAAGCCGACACCCTCTCTGGACTCACTGGCGATCGCGCTCAAGGGGGGGCGCGAAGCGGCGCTGCAGTATTTGGCGCCGGATGTCGAGATCTATCGAGGAAAAAGGAGCGTGAGGTTTCGTCACGGCGCGCTCGCCGATCTGCAGGCGGATACGTCAGAACTGTCCCGGGCTCTCTTTCAGGGCCCGCAAAGTGTCGCATCCATTGTTGCCGCGTACCGGGCAGACACGACGGCCGACGTAAACATCCGAGTCTGGCCGGACGGGGGCTCAGGGTGGGTATGGAAGTTCCCGGCGCCAGCGGCCATCGCGGAGCTCGTTTTCAAAGCGAGTGCAGGTCGATGGCGACTATGGGAGGTGAGGTATCGCTGACGATATGCTGCCTAACATGCGCCTCAAGCTGGCTCGCACTAGTCTGTTCGGACTTTTGGTTCTTGGGATGGCCTTGGGTTCGTGTGGCCCCAGGCAGAATGCGGGTGGGTCCGCTACACGGGTCGATTCCGCCCAGACAGCTCCATCCGACACAACTACATTCGCCTTTCCTTGGAGCTATTACTTCCCGGTAGAGGACGTTGAGGTCGGTGATTACAAGGTCCAATGGCTCGCTTTGCGGCCGCCGGAGGTGACGCTCGACAAAGGAGACCCTGATGCCGCCGTTCGGTACCCCTGCAATGAACCCGTGGTCGCGCGCGACACCGTCGACATTAGCTGTCCTGTCACTCCAATCGGCTCGATTCGTATCGCGGGTTCCTTCACGAGCCTCGTACACGCCGCAGACACCGTGGACATCGAACAGCAGGTCCTTCTCATCGGCGCGGTCACGATCGAGTCGGGCGGCCGGACTGTATTCTCGAAACGCGTACGGTTCACGTACTGGCAGGGTGAGTAAAGTTCATTCGGATGGCGCCTAACACGCGCTTGAGGCTGCACGATGACTCGTTTTGTAGATCAAATCGACTCCTCCGGGTTCGCAATCGTCCCCTCGGTCCTGCCCAAGGACATGCTCGAGACGCTCGAACGGGGCCTGCCCACCTCGTCCGGCGCCAATGGAGGTCTCCGTAACCTCCTGGACATGCCGTGGATTGTTGCGCTAGCAG